>NZ_AYZJ01000040.1:0-3032 GCF_001436615.1 Lacticaseibacillus camelliae DSM 22697 = JCM 13995 | reverse complement strand
TTGGTTAAGTCCTCGACCGATTAGTACTGGTCCGCTCCATGCATCGCTGCACTTCCACTTCCAGCCTATCTACCTGATCATCTCTCAGGGGTCTTACTTCCATATAGGAATGGGAAATCTCATCTCGAGGGGGGCTTCACACTTAGATGCTTTCAGCGTTTATCCCGTCCGTTCATAGCTACCCAGCGATGCGCCTGGCGGCACAACTGGTACACCAGCGGAACGTCCATCCCGGTCCTCTCGTACTAAGGACAGCTCCTCTCAAATTTCCTGCGCCCGCGACGGATAGGGACCGAACTGTCTCACGACGTTCTGAACCCAGCTCGCGTACCGCTTTAATGGGCGAACAGCCCAACCCTTGGGACCGACTACAGCCCCAGGATGCGATGAGCCGACATCGAGGTGCCAAACCTTCCCGTCGATGTGGACTCTTGGGGAAGATAAGCCTGTTATCCCCAGGGTAGCTTTTATCCGTTGAGCGATGGCCCTTCCATACGGAACCACCGGATCACTAAGCCCGACTTTCGTCCCTGCTCGACTTGTCAGTCTCGCAGTCAAGCTCCCTTATACCTTTACACTCTGCGAATGATTTCCAACCATTCTGAGGGAACCTTTGGGCGCCTCCGTTACATTTTAGGAGGCGACCGCCCCAGTCAAACTGCCCACCTGACACTGTCTCCCGCCACGCTGAGTGGCGCAGGTTAGAGTGTTCATACAGCAAGGGTAGTATCCCACCAACGCCTCTGCCGAAACTAGCGTTCCGGCCTCTACGGCTCCTACCTATCCTGTACAAGCGGTACAAACACTCAATATCAAGCTACAGTAAAGCTCCATGGGGTCTTTCCGTCCTGTCGCGGGTAACCCGCATCTTCACGGGTACTATAATTTCACCGAGTCTCTCGTTGAGACAGTGCCCAAATCATTACACCTTTCGTGCGGGTCGGAACTTACCCGACAAGGAATTTCGCTACCTTAGGACCGTTATAGTTACGGCCGCCGTTTACTGGGGCTTCAATTCTGGGCTTCGCTTACGCTAACTCATCCTCTTAACCTTCCAGCACCGGGCAGGTGTCAGCCCCTATACGTCATCTTACGATTTAGCAGAGACCTGTGTTTTTGATAAACAGTTGTTTGGGCCTATTCACTGCGGCTGCACTCACGTGCAGCACCCCTTCTTCCGAAGTTACGGGGTCATTTTGCCGAGTTCCTTAACGAGAGTTCGCTCGCTCACCTGAGGCTACTCGCCTCGACTACCTGTGTCGGTTTGCGGTACGGGTGATCTATTTCTTCCTAGACGCTTTTCTCGGCAGTGTGATATCAGTCACTTCGCTACTTAAATTTCGCTCCCCATCACACCTTGTCCTTAGAGAAGTAAGCATTTCACTCGCTTCAAGACTCAGTGCTTGGACACACATTTCCAGCCGTGTGCTTGACTTAACCTCCTGCGTCCCGCCATCGGTCAAACAAAATAGATCAGTACAGGAATCTCAACCTGTTTGCCATCGACTACGCCTCTCGGCCTCGCCTTAGGTCCCGACTAACTCTGGGAGGACGAGCCTTCCCCAGAAAACCTTAGTCATACGGTGGATCGGATTCTCACCGATCTTTCGCTACTCATGCCGGCATTCTCACTTCCAAGCGCTCCAGCCGTCCTCACGGTCGACCTTCAACGCCCTTGGAACGCTCTCCTACCACGCATCCTTACGGATGCATCCACAGTTTCGGTATTATGCTTAGCCCCGGTATATTTTCGGCGCAGGGTCACTCGACTAGTGAGCTATTACGCACTCTTTAAATGATGGCTGCTTCTGAGCCAACATCCTAGTTGTCTGTGCAACGCCACATCCTTTTCCACTTAGCATAAATTTAGGGACCTTAACTGGTGATCTGGGCTGTTCCCCTTTCGACGATGGACCTTATCGCTCACCGTCTGACTCCCGGAGTAAGATAATTGGTATTCGGAGTTTATCTGAATTCAGTAACCCAAGATGGGCCCCTAGTCCAAACAGTGCTCTACCTCCAATATCCATCCTCCGAGGCTAGCCCTAAAGCTATTTCGGAGAGAACCAGCTATCTCCAAGTTCGTTTGGAATTTCACCGCTACCCACAACTCATCCCAGCATTTTTCAACATACACGGGTTCGGTCCTCCAGTGCGTTTTACCACACCTTCAACCTGGTCATGGGTAGGTCACTTGGTTTCGGGTCTACACCAACATACTTATTCGCCCTATTCAGACTCGCTTTCGCTGCGGCTCCGGCTTTTCACCTTAACCTCGCATGTTAGCGTAACTCGCCGGTTCATTCTACAAAAGGCACGCTGTCACCCATTAACGGGCTCCAACTAATTGTAGGCACACGGTTTCAGGAACTATTTCACTCCCCTTCCGGGGTGCTTTTCACCTTTCCCTCACGGTACTGGTTCACTATCGGTCACTAGGGAGTATTTAGCCTTGGGTGATGGTCCACCCGGATTCCGACGGAATTTCACGTGTTCCGCCGTACTCAGGATCCCAAACGGAGGGTGAGCGGTTTCGACTACAGGGCTTTCACCTTGTCTCGCGCAGCTTTCCAGCTGACTTCGTCTATCACTCACTTTGGTAACTCCAATGTTTGGTCCTACAACCCCAAAGTGCAAGCACTTTGGTTTGGGCTGTTCCCACTTCGCTCGCCGCTACTATGGGAATCGCAATTGCTTTCTCTTCCTGCAGGTACTTAGATGTTTCAGTTCCCTGCGTTTGCCTTCATTGAGCTATGTATTCACTCAATGATAACCACCAAAGGTGGCTGGGTTCCCCCATTCGGAAATCTCCGGATCAAAGCTTACGTACAGCTCCCCGAAGCATATCGTCGTTAGTCACGTCCTTCATCGGCTCCTAGTGCCAAGGCATCCACCGTGCGCCCTTTGTAACTTAACCTTGATCGATTAAATCGATCGGTTTCGCGATTCGAATTTCTTTTAGAAACTCATACAAATACGCTGTGTTCTCGGCATTTCTTTAAAACAATGATATCCAGTTTTCAAAGAACAAA
>NZ_AYZJ01000039.1:0-28352 GCF_001436615.1 Lacticaseibacillus camelliae DSM 22697 = JCM 13995 | reverse complement strand
GACCACTATCAAGGATTCGTTATCATCGTTGCACTTGACTTGAAAATTGAGGTAATACTTAAAAAATGCATGGGTGTAATTGGTTTGCTTGGCAAGGTGAGGGTACAGTCCTGGACCGCTAAATGTGCAGTCGTCGAATTGAATCTCCTGACCGCCGATTCGCATACTGTTGCATGCCGTGTTTAGCAGGCAATGACGAACTGTCAGCCGGTGAATGTCGTAGCCAGCGATTGTGTCATCACCAGAGTAGACGCCGCAGTTACTAATTCGGATATCCCGTGAGTGATGTAGATTGAAACCGTCGTGGCCGCCGCGAATTTGCACGTCGTCAATTGTGACATGATGGCAGCCCAGAAGTGCGTGTGACCAGTTGGCGCTATTGACGAATGTGTAGCCTTTAAGCGTCAGCTGACTGACCCCCACCATGGCGATGCCCATCGGCCCGCGGAATCCTTCTTCCCCACGAGAATCCGTCAGTGAGGACCCGTCGATCGCACTGCCGCTCTCAGCAATAATCTGAACGTTCCGCTCGTGATACGCGCTGATCAGTGCCGCGAAGTAATGATCCGGTAAGTGCCATTCTTTAATATAAAAGGGATCATGCACATAGTCGACCGGGTTGGCTTCGTTGAAGTCAGTGTAGTCATTGAGGTTAGCGCTGCCGACGAGCACGGCCCCGGCTTTTAGTCTTAACGTGATGTTTGACCGCAAGCGGATGCTGCCGATCACATACCTGCCGGTCGGCACTTCGATAACGTCGCCGCCAGCACTTGCACAGGCGTCAATGATCTGTTGAAAAGCAGACGTTTGGACAGATTGTGAAAGGCTTGAAACGCCGTGTTCCGTGACGGTCACTTTAGATTTTGCGGTCAATAAACCACACTTCCTTTTCAAGAAAACTGAAATTTTTGTTTAGCCTGCACATTGATATCGCGGACTACAATGAAGAATACACCGGCGCAAGCCATCTTATAACCGTTATTAATGTACAATGGGTGTGAAAATTTGACTTAAGGCGGTGGATGATGGGGTATCTAATTTCGCTTAATGATCCAATTATTCATGTGTGGTCAGGCCATCTTGTCAAGAAGGCTGGTCCGGCCTGGAAGCACCGACGTAATCATCACTCAGCGGATACTGAGCTGATGCTGCTTGAGAAGGGCACCTTGTACTTAAGCGTAAACGGTGAACCAGTGACCTTAAGGCCTGGGCAACCATTATTAATCCCCCCGGATGCAACCGTTGAAGGCACGCAGGCCACCACGGAAGCAGTATCACTGTTCTGGATTCATTTCTTTGCGGCTATTCAGCCAATTTCGGATGCTGATTCGCGGATCAGTACCGCAAATCGTCAGCGGGTAGCGGGAAACACCGCGACTGCTTTAAATCAATATGCGCTGATCCCAGCGGTCTATCAGGCCGATGATCCGCAAGGCCTGCTTTTGCTGTTTCACCAGTTGCTTCAGGCGGTCAATGAAAATCCGGTTAGCGAACGGCAAAACGATTTCTTTACTGCGTATTTACTGTGCCAAGTTAGCAATGATTTTATGAAGACCTTGCCAGTTCAGAAGCCAGAATCCTTGGCTTCAACAAAGATCTCAGAGTGGGTTAGGACCAACATCTCGAAAACGCTCACGGTGCGAGACGTGGCCAATCAGTTCGAACTGAATGCGAGTTATTTAAGTCGATTATTTAAGCGAGAAATGGGCGTGTCGCTCAAATCGTACATTTTGGATATGAAGATTAGCTACGCGAAGTATCTGCTTGCGTCGACCAATTTACTGGTGGCGGAGGTTGGGGATAAGGCGTACTTCGGCGATCCCAAACAGTTTATGCACACCTTTAAACAGCGGGTCGGCATTTCTCCAAGTGAATTCAGAGCGTCTATGAGCCGGACGCATTTGAACACGGAGACGGTGGATCCGAAGTCGCAGCTGCCGGCACAGTTCGGCACCGAAGCAGTACGCCGACTGATCGGCAAGATTCTTTCTGATCAGCAGACGCCTCAGCAAGAGTCAGGGTCGACAAGCAGTCAGTAATCATTGCTGACCGTGGCGGATGGGTCCCCCGAAAGAAGTCTAGAAAGTGGTCATTTGACACGTAATCGCAAATCGGGCGCGTCGGCATCTTTAGGCCTCACCTTGCTTACTCGGTGGAAATTGATTTGAATAAATCTTTCAAAGGCGGTTTACTGTAATCAATAAGGGGTGAGAACATGCAGACTAAAGAAGCGGTACGTCTGGCACTAAAAGAAGCCATCATGGCCGGCCGCTATGCGATCGGCGATAAGCTGCCAACCGAACAAGCGCTACTGACGCAATTTGACATCTCGCGTTACGGCCTGCGTCAGGCCCTAAAGGCGCTGGCAGATGAAGGGCTGATCCGAGCGGTGCAGGGCAGCGGCTTTTATGTGGCGGATCCGCGCAATAAGCAGCGTAAGCAGGCCGCGCAGAAAATTGTCGGCGTCATTACAACGCACTTGGCAGACTACATTTTTCCGCCGATTATTTCCGGCATCGACAGTGTTGTGAGCGAGGCAGGCTATGGCCTGATGCTGAGCAATACGCACAATGAGTTTGAAAACGAGCAGCGCAGCCTGATCCGAATGATGGATACCGGGGTCGCGGGACTCATTATTGAGCCGACACGCAGCGCCATGGCTAATCCCAATCTGGCGCTTTACCGGCGCATCGCACTGGCGAGGATTCCAGTTGTCTTTATCAATGCCGGCTACACCGGCCTGACGGACTTTCCGACGCTGACGGTCGATGACGCAGGTGGGGAGCGTCAGCTGATCGAGGCGCTGCTAAAGCAGGGACACCGCCAGATCCTTGGCCTTTTTCAAATCGATGACCAGCAGGGCGTCGATCGCATGCAGGGATTTGTTCAGGCTTATCAGGCGAACCAGCCGACCTTATCTACCGGAAACGTCATGCTGTACCAATCCGGTGATCACCTTGCTGACCTGAAGGCCCGCATTCTGGATGTCGTCAATGGGGAGTCACGGCCTACTGCGATTGCCTGCTACAATGACCAACTGGCCATTCGCCTGATTTCTTGGCTGGGCGAAGTGGGAATCAAGGTCCCAGACGATATTTCGCTGGTCGGGTTTGACGACTATGAGATGAGTCGCTATTCGCGTCCGGGGCTCACCACCGTGGTTCATCCTAAACGACGCATGGGCGAGGCGGCTGGCCAGGCAGTGCTTGAGGCGATCGCACACCAGACCCCGGCTTCAATTCAGTATCCGG
Source organism: Lacticaseibacillus camelliae DSM 22697 = JCM 13995 (assembly GCF_001436615.1). NCBI lineage: Bacteria > Bacillati > Bacillota > Bacilli > Lactobacillales > Lactobacillaceae > Lacticaseibacillus > Lacticaseibacillus camelliae. Next base: position 25,101 of record NZ_AYZJ01000039.1, on the reverse strand, counting down.
CAGAGCTTGTGATGCGGCGCTCGATTAGGAAACTGAGCTGAATTGTGTCGAATCAATTAAATCAATTTGATGACGAAGAATAAACCGCTTACCTTGAAGTTGCGAACAGATCGCAACTTCTTTTTTTATGGGCAGGAGGGATCAGATGGACAACTCAATTAAGGCGGCGATTGAAGCCGGTCAGCTCACGCTTGGCCTGGAGCTGGGATCGACGCAAATCAAAGTGGAATTGCTAACGGCTCACTTGACGCCGGTGGCGACGGGTGCCTATGGCTGGACCAACACATTGGCCGATGGGCACTGGACCTACTCACTGGATCAGGTGTGGGTTGGGATTCAGGCCGCTTACGCAGATTTAGCGGCGCGCGTGAAGGCGCAGTACGGCGTTCCCATCACGCAGATCAAGGCGATCGGCATTAGCGCGATGATGCACGGCTACTTGGCGTTTGATGCCGACGACCAACTGCTGACACCGTTTCGAACTTGGCGTGATAACACCACGGGCCAGGCCGCGGAGCAGCTATCGCAGTTGTTTCACTTCAACATTCCGCAGCGCTGGAGCGTCGCCCACCTTTATCAAGCGATTTTAAACGGTGAACACCACGTTAATCAGATCGCATTCATGACCACGTTGGCGGGCTACGTGCACTGGCAGCTATCTGGGCAAAAGGTGATCGGTATCGGTGACGCCTCAGGGATGTTTCCGATTGATCCGGCCACTGATCAGTATGACGCGATGAAGCTGGTGAGCTTTGATACCTTGCCGGCAGTGCAGGCTCACCACTTGCAGCTGCGCCAGATCTTGCCGGAGCCGCTGCTGGCTGGGACGCCAGCCGGGCACCTGAGCGAAGCCGGGGCTGCGCGGCTGGATCCAAGCGGTGCGCTGCAGCCTGGGGCGGTGATGGCGCCGCCGGAAGGGGATGCTGGCACCGGAATGGTCGCCACGAACAGTGTGGCGGTTAATTCAGGCAACATCTCAGTAGGCACGTCGGCGTTTACGATGACTGTTTTGCCTGAGCTTCCCGACTCTTGGGATCCGGCGATCGATATTGTGGCGACGCCAACGGGTCAGCCGGTTGCGATGGTCCACGCCAATAATTGTTCCTCAGACCTCAACGCCTGGATCAATCTGATGGGAGATGCCATCGCCGCGGTTACCGGTGAGACCCCTGACGACTTGTACCAACGGCTTTTTGCCGCAGTCCCCAAGGCGGACGCCGACCTGGGCGGCTTGCTCGCTTTTGCAAACGTCTCCGGTGAGAACATCACCCAGGTCGATCAGGGCCGGCCGATTCAGGTCCGCACGTCAAGCACGCAGATAACGCTGGCCAATTTTATGGCGACACAGCTGGACGCTGCCTTTGCCCCACTGGCGGTCGGCATGGAAAAGCTGCACGAGCTGGTCACACTGAAGGAGTCCACGATGGTCGCGCAAGGCGGGCTGTTTAAGACCCCTAAGATCGCGCAGCAAGTGCTGGCGAATGCGCTGGACCTGCCGATCACGGTCATGACGAATGCCAGTGTCGGCGGTCCGTTTGGGATGGCGGTGCTTGCACAGTTTACCGCGGTCGGTGGCGGCGATCTCGCGGAATATTTGCAGTCTGAGGTGTTTAAGCAGACGACGGCGACCACGCTCGCGCCAGAGCCAAGCGGCCGCGCCGCTTACCAGCATTTTCTTGCCCGCTACAAAAAGGCATTGCCGTTGGCGCGGCAGGCCGGCAGTCTCGTTGATTAAAAATCTGAATGGAGGACTTCGCAATGAAATTAGCACAACAATATGAATTTTGGTTTGCCGTGGGCAGTCAGGCCCTGTACGGTGAGGAGACACTGAAACAGGTCGAAGCCGACAGCAAGACCATCGCGGCCAAGCTGAACGAAAGCGGCACGCTGCCTTATCCCGTCGTGTTCAAGGGCGTTTTGACCACCGCCGATGGCATCACGGCCTTCATGAAGCAGGCCAACTATCGCGATCAGGTAGCCGGCGTCATCACTTGGATGCACACTTTTTCACCGGCGAAGAACTGGATCCGCGGCACCAAACTTCTGCAAAAGCCACTGCTGCACCTGGCGACGCAGTTCCGCAATGATATCCCTTACGAAACGATCGATTTTGACTACATGAACCTGAACCAGAGTGCGCACGGCGACCGCGAGTACGGCTACATCAACGCGCGGCTCGGCATTCACAACAAGGTTGTTTACGGCCACTGGGCAACGCCGGAAGTCCAGCAGCAAATCGCTGACTGGGAAGACGTTGCCGTGGCTTACGCCGAGAGTTTTCAGACCAAAGTGGCGCGGTTCGGTGATAACATGCGCAACGTTGCGGTGACAGATGGCGACCGGGTCGAGGCCCAAATCAAGTTTGGCTGGATCGTCGACTACTATGCACTGCACGATGTCGTTGAGGTGATCGATGCCGTGAGTGAAGCCGACATCGATCAGGCGTACGAAGATCTGACCGCCAAGTACACGGTGGTACGCGGCGATAATGATGCGGCCAAGTATGACCACGCGGTGCGCTATCAGCTCCGCGAATACCTGGGGATTAAAAAGTTTCTGGATGACCGCGGCTACAACTGCTTCACGACCAACTTTGAAGACCTGCACGGGCTCGAGCAGCTGCCTGGATTGGCGGCGCAACTGCTGATGGCGGAAGGTTACGGGTTCGGCGCCGAAGGGGATTGGAAGACGTCCGCGCTCAGCCACATTTTGAAGGTCCTCGCCCATAACCAGAAGACGTCCTTCATGGAGGACTACACGCTGGATCTGCGTCCAGGGCATGAGGCCATTTTGGGCTCACACATGCTGGAAGTTGATCCTTCCATCGCCTCCGACAAACCGCGGATCGAAGTGCACCCGCTGGACATCGGCGGCAAGGCCGATCCGGCCCGCTTAGTCTTTAACGGCTCCGCCGGCGACGCAGTTGACGTGACCCTGGCGGACTTCCGCGATGGCTTCAAGTTCATCGGTTACCCGGTGAACGCAGCCCTGGCCGAAAAGCCGCTGCCGCATCTGCCCGTTGCCAGTCAGCTGTGGACGCCAAAGGTGGGGCTGAAGGAAGGCGCCACCGCCTGGATTCAAAATGGCGGCGGTCACCACACGGTTTTGTCCTTCAGCATCAACACCACCCAGATTAAGGACCTGGCGACGCTGTTTGGTGTGAAGGCAATCGTGATTGAGTAGGAGGCCGGCATGCTAGAAAAACTCAAAGAGGAAGTCTACGAGGCCAATATGCAGCTGCCCAAGCTGGACCTGGTCACGTTCACCTGGGGCAATGTCTCCGGGATCGACCGTGACGCCGGTCTGTTTGTGATCAAGCCATCCGGGGTGCCGTACGAAACGCTGCAGCCCAGCGACATGGTCGTCGTCAACCTGAAGGGTGAGGTGGTTGAAGGCAAGCTGCGGCCGTCCAGCGACACGCCAACGCATGTGGTCCTTTACAACGCGTTTCCGGACATTGGCGGGATCGTGCACACGCACTCACCGTACGCCGTCACCTTCGCCAGTGCGAACATGGATGTCCCGGCCCTCAACACCACTGCGGCTGATACATTTTACGGGGATGTGCCGGTGTCAGAGCCGCTGTCTAAGGCGCAAATCGAACGCGCCTATGAAAAGGAAACCGGCGAGGTGATCGTCAAAACCTTCGCCGACCGGCACCTGGATCACGACGCGGTGCCGGCAGTGCTGGTCAGTCAGCACGGGCCGTTCACATGGGGGGCGACACCGGCCAAGGCCGTGTATAACGCCAAGGTGCTCGAGGTCGTCAGCCAGATCGATTATCAGGCCATGACGCTGAGCGCTAAGGACAATCACGTGCCGCAGTACCTGCTGGATAAGCACTACTATCGCAAGCACGGCAAGAACGCGTACTACGGTCAAAGGTAGCCCGGTTTGACCAGCTGAGCTAGAGTTAGATTTACCGGTTTCACGTGGAACAACTGCAGATTGAAGGGTCACCAGCAATGTTGACTGGCTGTTGAATTTGCCCATTGCGTTAATAAAGCCACCGCACGCTCTTTGGATTGAAGAAGGGCGTGCGGTGGTTCTTTGTTTTTGATTTCTAGGATAGGGCCGGCATGACGTTGGTGAGAATCTTGGCGGTGGCCTGATCCACGTCGAGTTGCAGCTCAGGCTTCAGGATGACGGGTAATAGGTACGTCAGCATCAGACCGAATATCGGCCGAAATGCCTCGAGGGTGAGGGGGTGCTGGGGCTGACTGAATTTGACCAGCATGGGCATGACGGCCGGGACAAAGCGTTGCTTGGCCATTGCCAGGGCACTGTCGAACAGGTCGGTGTTGACCAGGACTTCTTGCAGAAAGACGCGTATGATCAACCGGTTGTCCAGGACAAAGCGCATGCGGTCACTGACGAGAAACCGCAGCGCGGCTTCCAGCGAGTCGAAGTGCTGCTTGGCTGTTTCGGCGACAAATTCATCGGCGACGGCGGGGAGCACGCTGGCTTTCAGCGGCTCAAGCAAGGCGTCGAGGATCTCGCGTTTATTTTTAAAATGCTTGTACACAGTGCCTTCCGAAACGCCCGCCAGGTTCGCGATGTCGGCGGTCGTGGTGCGATCGTAGCCTTGCTCGGAAAAAAGCTTCAGGCAGGCCTTCAGCACGTTCTGCTGTTTTTCCGACAAGTCTGACTGTGCCAGGCTGTTGGCCAATAATGTCTCGACTGAATTGACTTGCATGGCGACCTCCTTATTGCTGCAATCAGTTTATCACACCTTGCGATACCGCCGCATGCCGCGGACGTTCAGGCCGGTCAGGACCAGCAGGAAAAGCAGAAGCACGCCGATGTCCAGCCCCAGGCTCGTGAGCTTGGTGCCGTACATGATGATCTGCGTCATCGCGTGGCCGGCGTAAGTCAGCGGCAGCACGTAGGAGATGTCTTTGACCCAGCTCGCCAGGGAATCCAGCGGAACGATGCCGGAGAAAAAGACTTGGGGGATGACGATGATGGGGATAAACTGCATCATCTGGAATTCGGATTCCGCCAGCGTCGACATCAGGATACCGAACGCCAGCGCGACGAGGGCAAGCAGGAAGTTGATGACCATGACCGCACCCAGCGTCCCGGTGATTTCAACGCCCATGAAGCCAACTGTGGTCAGCACGATGATGACGGTTTGAATCATGGCCAGGATGCCATAGCTGATCATGTAGCCCAGCACGATCTCACCGCGGCGCACCGGGGTGGCCAGCAGGCGGTCCAGCGTGCCAGTCGTGCGCTCCTTGAGCAGCGCCATGCCGGAAATCAGGAACACGAAGAAGAACACGAAAAAGCCCATCAGGATCGGCACGATTTTGTCAAAAAAGCCGGTGTTCTTGTCGCCGTAGTTGTAATGGTTGGTGATCTTGGTGCGCTGTTGCGCCTTGGCTTTGGGCTGCTTCATGGCCGCGGCCGCCTGCGGGGAAAGCTTGGCGATGGTGGTCGCCATTTGGCTGACGGTTTTGCTCAGCTTGACGGTCGTTTGCTTCAGCGTCTTCATGCCATTTTGCGTCAGCGCCGCGTTGAAGCCGGCCTTGACCAGGCTGGTCTTGGTGGCATCGGTGTTGGCGTAGGTGATGGTGTAATGGCTGGCGCTGGTTTCGTGAATCACGGCGTCGACCTTTTGATTCTTCAGTGCATGTTGCGCGCTGGCATTGCTGGCCTTATTGATTACCCCCACGTGTTTGACGTCATTCAGCGTGGTACGGACATTGTCGTTCAGCCCGACGGTGGCGACTTTGACGCTGGTGGTCGAACTCTGAGTAAAAATCAGTTTCATCAAAAACATGATCAGCACCGGCGCTACAAACATCAGCGCCAAGGTGCGCTTGTCGCGAATGAGCTCAGTCACCACGCGGCGGGCAATATAAAGTGCGCGCATATTAAGCCACCCCTTCCGCTTTTAAGAAGACTTCTTCGATCGTCTTGACCTGGTACTGTGCCTCGAGCTTGGCCGGCGCATCGTAGGCCATGACCTTGCCGTCGAGCAGCAGGGCGACCTCATCGGTGAGCTCGGCCTCATCCATCACGTGGGTGGTGATCAGGACGCCGCGGCCGGCGTCGCGCAGTTGATGCAGCTCGTGCCAGATCTTGCGCCGCAGCGCCGGATCAATGCCGACAGTCGGCTCGTCCAGCACCAGCAGCTCGGGGTCACCGAGCAGGGCAATGGCGAGTGAAAGCTGGCGCCGCATGCCGCCGGAGTAGCCGGAAACGCGCTTTTTGAGGTCGGGCGTGAGGTCCACGACGTCGGCGACATGTGCAATGTCTGCCGTCAGCGCATCCTTTTTAACGCCTTTCATGCGGCCGAAAAAGCGCAGGTTCTCCTCGCCGGTGAGGGCGTCATACAGCGAATCGTCCTGTGCCATGTACCCGATTTGACCCAACAGCGCGCGGTTGGGCATGTGCGTGGCGAGCACGAGGGCCTCGCCGCCGTCTGCGACTTCCATGCCCAGCGCAGTTTTGATCGTCGTGGACTTGCCGGCGCCGCTGGGGCCAATGAGCCCGAGGATCTGGCCTGCGTCCACGTGCAGCGAGACGTCCGCCAGCACGGTTTGCTTGCTGAACTTCTTTTGCAGGTGCTTCAAATCAATTAATCTAGTTGTCATTCGTATCGTCTCCTTGGTGAGTGATGACTCACTCAACGGCGATCACTATACCCGACTAAAAAGTGAGTGTCAACTCACTTTTCAAAAAGCTTTCTGAAAATAATTAAGACAAAAAAGTTGACACGGTGTCACCGACGCGTATACTAATCAACATCGGCATGTGGTGACACGGCGTCACCACCGCAGAAAGCGAGGACTAGCCTTGGTATTACCCACTTTTGAACATTTGGACGAAGAAAAACAGGCACGCATCCGCCAGGCGCTGCTGAATGAATTTTCCCATTACTCGCTGGCCGACGCCCAGGTGGCGCGGATCGTAAAAGACGCCGGCATTGCGCGCGGCGCGTTTTACAAGTACTTTACCGACCTGACCGATGCGTACCGGTACCTGTTCGGCATCGCCATGCGCGAGATTCACCAGGGGATGCCCAAGCGGCCGACCGCCGGCAACGTCGACGAGTACATCGCCGCGCTGCGCCAGTTTATTGAAACCACTAGCCAGTGCGAGTACCGCGACCTGATCCAGCAGCATTTTCGCTACAACGAAGGCTACCTGGGCGAGACGCCAACGCGGCTGATTCCCGGTGGCGACGCCAAGCAGTGGGCGTTCACCGTGCTGTATCACCAAACCGTGAAGGACATTATGTTAGCGCCGGACACCGCCGAGGCCCGAATCGCGCAGCTGCGCATCGCCTTGACGCGCGGCAGTGAAGGAGAATGAGGTCATGTTTTTAGCACTGAAAGAAATTAAGAAGGAAAAACTGCGCTCGGGGCTGATCATTTTCATGATTGTGCTGATCGGCTACCTGATCTTCATTCTGACCAGCCTGGCGCTCGGCCTCGCGCAGCAGAACACCGACGCCATCAATGGCTGGCAGGCGCAGCGCATCGTGCTGAACGCTGATGCGAATACCGACATGCGTCAGTCGTTCCTGACCCAAAAGCAGGTCGGTAAGTTGTCGAAAAAGGAGGCGCTGCTGGGCGAAACCAGCGTTGTCGCCAAGGCCAAAGGGCAAAAGCAGCAGTCCGCCGTGTTCCTGGGGCTGAAGCCAAGCCAATTCATCTACAAAAATCTTAAGCTGACGGCCGGCCGCAATGTGCAAAAAGGCAACGAGGTCGTGGTCGACACCGCGTTCAAGAACGCCGGTTACAAGCTGGGCGACAAGCTTCAGCTGAACGACTACAAGGATAAGTTCACCATCGTTGGGTTCACCGATAAGGCCAAGCTGAACATCGCGCCGGTGGTTTACGGGCGGCTGAGCAGCTGGTCTGCACTGCGCGGCATCGTCGCGGGGCCGGTGGGCTCGGCGGTGATTTCGCAAAGCAAGAACTATAAAAATACGGCTTCGGGCGTGAAGACTTACACCAAGCAGCAGGTCATTAACAAGCTGCCTGGGTACTCCGCGCAAAACGCGACCTTCATCCTGATGATCGGGTTTTTGATGGTCATCTCGCTGATCATCATCGCCGTGTTCCTGTACATCCTGACGATGCAGAAGCTGCCAAATTACGCGGTGATGCGCGCGCAGGGAATTCCAAGCAAGGTGCTGGTCTCAGCGACGGTGTCGCAGTCGCTCCTGCTGGTGCTTTCCGGCTTGGTGCTCGCGACGGTGCTGACCATCGCGACGGCCGCTGTGATGCCGAGCGCCGTGCCGATGGCCTTCGACATTCCCGCGCTGGCTGAAGTGGGCCTGGGCCTGCTGGTCATGGCGCTGCTGGGGAGTCTGATCCCAATCAAATCGGTGCTGAGCGTTGATCCCGTTTCCGTTATTGGAGGTTGAGCGACATGAAAAATTCATTTTCAGTCTCACACGTGAGCCAAGTATTTGGCACCGGCACCGCCCGGGTCGAGGCGCTGCATGACGTCAGTTTTGAGGCGGACGCCGGGTCGCTGAGTCTCATCATGGGGCCGTCCGGATCGGGGAAAAGCACCTTTCTGACCATCGCCGGTGGTCTGCTGACGCCAACCAGTGGCAGCGTTGAGGTGAACGGCATCAAGTACACCGAGCGCTCAAAAAAGCAGCGCGACGCCTTGCGCCTGGATGCCATCGGCTTTGTCTTGCAGGCGTACCACCTGCTGCCGTACCTGACCGTTGCCGATCAGTTCAAGCTGGTCGACAAGGTCAAACCGACCGGCAACCTGTCGAAGTCGCAACTTGACGACGTGCTGGCGACACTAGACATTCAGAACCTGGTGCACAAGTACCCTGGGGAGCTTTCCGGCGGCCAGCAGCAGCGCGTCGCCATCGCGCGGGCGCTGTATCCAGACCCGGCGATCATTTTGGCCGATGAACCGACCGCGGCACTTGACAGTGCCCGCGTCGAAGTCGTCGGCGCGCTGCTCAAGGACTTAGCTGTCAAGCACAACAAGGCGGTGGTGGTCGTGACCCACGACACGCGACTGATGCCGTTTGCCGACCACCTATACAACATGCAGGACGGCTGGCTGAGCGGGGCCGAGGCCGTCGCGAGCTAAAAAAACGGCGACACCCTGAGCATATGATTCGCATTTTATCCCTAACATGCGTTATCCTAGATGTGGATAAAGCGTTTTCATCAATGGGAAGGGGACGAGTCACATGGAGTTCAAGGTCAGTCTGATGGTCAGCAAGAACCCGGTGTTGTTTTGGTGGGACGACGGGTTGAAAACCGACACCCCGGCCGCGCTGGAGTACCTGAATGAAGTGGCACCGATCACCACCGTGAGATTTCCGGAGCCGACAGGCAAGCAGGGTTTTGACCTGACCGACTGCGAAGAGACGTTTAATGGGTTGATGTCGATGGGGGCGAACGTGGTCGTGGCCCCGCGGCAAAAGGAATTGCAGTAGCACGAATAGCGGCTTGCCTCGTGAAGGGGCGGGCCGCTTTTTGATGGTTTCAGGTCAGGCTCGCCGCGCCTTTTAGTGCCAACTTGACTACTCGGTAAGATGGGCAATGCTCGGTGATGGCTAGGTCAGGCCGCACATGAGTCCGAATCAAAACTGTGAAATCGGTATAACAGTGGACGAATATTGGTTAATGATATTAATTATATTGTGATGGGTAATCGCCCGTGCTATGATTCACCCGTCACCATCAGACAAGGGGGTAAGGAAAATGGCAATTAAATCCAATCAAGCCGAGCAAGCCGCGGCGCACAATCGGTACTATCGGGCGACCGGCTTCACATCGATCAAGGCGTTTTTTGGTAATTATGTGAACTTCAAGGGGCGGTCCAGCCGGAGTGAATACTGGTGGATCACGCTGTTTCAGACCATCTTATCCATCATTGTGATGATTGCGTTCCTCGGCGCGGTGGTCGGTGCCATCGTTGGCAGTTCCAGCGGGATTGATCCCAAGAAGCTGTTTGCCAGCCTCGGGGCGGGCCTGGTGATTTTTCTGGTGCTGGTGGTCGTGTTCTACGTGGCGGTACTGCTGCCAGGCATTGGCCTGACGGTTCGGCGCTACCGTGACGGCGGGATCCCGTGGTGGATTTTTCCCATCCAGATCATTGTGTACAGCGGCGCGCAGCTACTGAAGAGCGGATCGACCGCGCAGAGTTTGGTGGAATGGGCGGCCCTGCTGTCGATGATCATCTTGGCGCTGTTGCCGTCCAAGCCGCTGCCAGTTTCACGTAACGGCTTCACCCAGGATGATGGGCTTGACTCGCGCATCAATCCCAGCGTGTTTGCTGCCAAGGAAGATGATCAGAAGTAGTAATTGAATGTACCAAAAAAGGGGCCGGCGCGGCCTCTTTTGCGTTACGCCTTGCTCAGGCCTTCGTGGATCTTTTCCAGGTTCCACTTCATCATGTCGTAGTACGTGTCACCGTTCGTGCCGGTTTTGGCCAGGGAGTCGGTGAACAGCTGGGCGTGGATCGGCAGGCCGGTGTCTTGGGCAATTTTGGTCATGGACTTGGGGGACACGGAGGTTTCCACGAACAGGCTGCGGACGTTACTTTTTTCGATCTTGACCAGCACGGCCTTCATCTGTTCCGGCGACCCCTGGGATTCAGAGTTCAGCTCCCAAATGTAGGCCGGCGTCAGGTCGTAGGCGGCGCCGAAGTACTTAAACGCGCCTTCCGAAGTGATCAGGACGCGGCGGTCTTCCGGCAGGTCCTGGAACTGCGCCTTAGCGTCTTCGTGCAAGGCCGCGAGCTTGTTGGTGTAGGCAGCCGCATTTTGCTGGTAAAACGCTGCGTTTTGCGGATCCTTTTCAGCCAAAATGTCGGTGATGGTCCGCACGTACTGGATGCCGTTCACCAGGTCCAGCCAGGCATGGGGATCTTGCTCTTCAGGATTGGTTGTCAGGTGGCGCGGCCGCACGCCGGCGCTGGCGGCGAAGACGTCCTGGCCGAAGTGCTTGCCTGAGGTGTCGACCAGCTTGGTGAACCAGCCGCTGCCGCCGGTTTCCAGATTCAGGCCGTTGTGGAACAGCACATCGGCTTCGGCGGATGCGGCGATGTCGGCAGGCCGCGGTTCGTATTCGTGAGGGTCGGTGCCGCGCGCGACGATCGAATAGACCCCAACCTTATCCTTGCCGACCTGCTGCACCATGTCCTCAAGGATCGAGTTGGTGGTGACCACGCGCAACTTACCAGTTGGCGACTCGGCATGCGGCCGGTCGGTGCGGGTGGTCAGAAATAAGGCAACGCCAGCGATCATGACGGTGACGCTGAGCAGCGTGAGCCAGAAGCGACGCATTTACAGCACCTCCTCGTCGGCCAGCACGATCGCCGGGCCAGACGCCCAGTTGAAGGTGTAGCTGAGGTAGAGGCCGACGGTGGCGGAGACGGCGCCGATTGCGGCGGACAGCCCCAGCATCACCGGCAGCCGGTTCGTCCAGAGAAACGCGGTGGCGGCCGGTGTGATCAGCATCGCGACCACCAAGATGATGCCGACGGTTTGCAGAGCCGACACGGTGACAAGCGTCAGCACCAGCATCAGGCTGTAATGGATGATCTGGACCTTGAGGCCGTATGTCTGCGCGAATACCGGGTCAAACGAGGTGATCTGCAACTCCTTGTAAAAGGTCACCACAAACAGCAGCACAATGCCGAGCACGATGGCAGTGGTCATGATGTCGCCGTCCGATACGGCGAGGATGTTACCGAACAAAATGTGGTTCAGGTTCACCGCGCTGCCGGCCGCGGCGATCAGGATGAAGCCCAACGCGTAAAACGCGGAAAAGACGATCCCAATCGACGTGTCGGTTTTGAGCTTGCTGTGGGTCGAAACGAAGCCGATGAGCAGCGCCGCGATGATGCCGAACACCGACGCCCCAATCAGCAGGTTGATGCCAAGCATGTAGGCGATGGCGACCCCTGGCAGTACCGCGTGAGAGATGGCGTCACCCATCAGCGACATCCCGCGTAGGATGATGAACGCCCCGATGATCCCGGACATGATGCCGACCATGATGGCGGCCAGCAACGCACTTTGGAGGAAGCCGTAGCGGCCCAGTGCCGTGATGAATTCGGTAATGGTCGTCATTGCGCCACCTCCTGACGGTCAAACAGGACCGCCGACAGGTCTGGGGAAAAGGCGCGCGTGATGTTTGCCGCGGTGTACACCTCGGCTACTGGCCCGTAGTCGATGATGCCGTGGTTCATCACGACCAGGTCGTCGAAGTACTGGAAGACCTTGTTCAAGTCGTGGTGCACGATGATGATGGTTTTGCCGGCGTCGCGCCACTGCTTCAAAATCGCCATGATGGTGGTTTCGCTTTGCAGGTCGATGCCGACAAACGGCTCGTCAAGGATGATAAGGTCGGCGTCCTGCACGATCGCGCGGGCGACGAACACGCGCTGGAGCTGGCCGCCGGACAGGTTGCCGATTTGGCGCTGGCCGAACGCACTCAGCTCAACTTGTTCAAGGGCGGTCTTGGCCTGGACCTTTTCCTCGCGGCCGGGATGGTTGAACAGGCCGAGGCGCGCGTAGGTGCCGGTCAGCACAACGTCGAAGGCGCTAATGGGAAACGTCAGGTCTAAGTCCTTGCGCTGCTCGACATACGCGATGCGGCGCTTGAAGACGCTCAGCGGACGGTCGTTGAACGTGGCCGTGCCGTGTTGCTTTTTGATCAGGCCGAGCGCGGCCTTGATCAGCGTTGATTTTCCTGCACCATTGGGACCGATGATGCCAGTGATTTTGCCCGCGTCGAAGGTGACGGTCGCATCAGTGAACACTGGTGTGGCATCGTAAGCAACGGTGAGGTCCGTGAGTTGCAGCATGGAACCCCTCCTTATTTTTAGGCGTGGCTAAACTTTTCTCAACCTAAGCATATCAGGTGGGGCGAATTTGCGCAACCAAAATAGGCCGCGTCACCCCCTCAGGCAGAGGGAATGACGCGGTCTCAATTTGGTTTATAGTTTAACGGGCTGGCCGGCGGTTTCATGTGAAACATGCGCCAGCATCGCGTCGACCACCGTCAGCACGTGTGGCTCGTCCAGCACGTAATACACGTGGCGGCCGACCCGGCGGCGCGAGACCAGCCGGTACCGATACAGCATCGCCAGCTGGTGAGAGACCTGCGGCTGATCGATGTTCAAGCCGGCGGTGATGGTGGTGACGTCGGCCTCGTGGTTTTTGAGAAAATATAGGATGCGGACGCGAGTGTCATTGCTGAGGACCTTAAAGATCTTCACCGCTTCCGCCAATTGTTGCGCATTCATTTTCGGCCATCTCCTAGACTAGGGCAAGCAAGTGGGAGATCAAACCGCTGTCCCAAAAGACCCAGAGCCCTACGGCTGCGTAACACACGCGCATCAGCGTTTCGCCATGGGCCTTCATCATCGCCGCCACCTGCGGCAGGCGGCCGATCAGGTTGATGACCAGGACGACCGCGACGGCTAGAAGTGCGATATACACCAGTGTGACACCGAAGTGGGCCAGCGTCTCGCCAGCCAGGACCGGCAGGAAGATCGACAGGTTACAGCCGGCGCAGACGGACAGGTAGGTCAAAAATACCGAGGCGACCGCCGAGGTTTGCGTGCGCGGCTGATCCGAATCGTTGTCCTGGCGCAGCGCCATGTACAGCGGCAGAACACCGAGGACCCCCAGCGTCCATTCGGGCACCAGCAGCGCCAGCGTTTTGCCGATCGCAAAGCTCAGGGTCATCAGCACGGTGACGCCGAGCACGTAGCCCAGGATCACTGCGCCGCGCGAGTAGCGTTTCAGCAGGAACAGCAGCATGAAAAAGAAGTCTAAGTTTACACTGAGAAAAGTCAGCGTGAGGAGCCAGTAGTTCATCAGCGACATCCTAACTTGTTATATGTTTTATGTTGCATATATCCGCCAAAAACAAAGCCCGTTAATTTCCCGGGCAATGTTTAAGTTACTCTCGCACGACCAGCACGGAGCATGGCGCGTACTTCGCCATGTAAGCGGCCTGCGAGCCGAAGTGCCGGGCGAGGCCTTTCTTGGCCGCTGCGCCGATCACCAGCAGGTCCGGCTTGTACTTGGGGATGAGTGTTTTGACGATGGTTTCCCCGGCATCGCCTTCGCCAATCACGGCGCGGACGTCCTTGATGCCGGCCTTTTCGGCGAGCTGAACGTATTCGGACAGGTGCTGTTCGAGGTCCTTGCGCTCGCCGTGCACGTAGTCCTTCGACAAGGCTTCGTACACATTCATTTCGTCGCTTTCCATGATCGTGGTGATCACGAGGCTGGCGCCATCGACGCGGGCGCGGTGAATCGCGTACTGAAACGCGGCCAGGGCATCCTCGGAGTCATCAACGCCGACGAGGATTTTTTGATAGTCATCTTGTGCCATCAGCGATTATCCTCCTTTTTGCTCTTATCTTCAGCAGTTTCTTCGGCGCGTTCCTGCTTGACCATTTCGTCAGCGGACTTGCCGGCCGCCAGCAGGTCATCGCGCGAAATCCCGGACGCGATCAGCGCCTGGTTGCCTTTGTACATGTCGTACATGCACCAAGCCAGCAGCAGCAGGATCAGTACGATGGCAACGTAAGCCGCCATGTGCGCTTCATTGGCCATACTTGGGCTGACAAAATCGGCGAACGCGTCGGGCAGGTTGAGCATGTTCAGGAAGGTCAATCCAATGACCGAGACCCAGCCACAGATCTTGACCCAGAGCCGGTTCTTAAAGCGAGAACCCATTTCGGCCTTGGAATCCACCATGAGCAGCAGAGGCAGCATGGAAAACGGCAGTGCAAACGCAAGGAAGACCTGAGAATCGTTCATTAAATTATTCAGGGCCTCGTGTTCGGCCACCGGCGGCAGATTGCGCGTCATCCACACGCAAACCAGCACAGGAATGACGGAAATCAGCCGGGTGACCAGGCGCCGGGCCCATAGCGGCATCTTCATGTGGACGAAGCCTTCCATGATGACCTGCCCGGACAAGGTGCCGGTAATGGTCGAGTTCTGGCCGGAAGCCAGCAGCGCGACCGCAAACAGTGTGGAAAGAATGCCAGACTTGGCAACGGCGATCAAAATGCCGTTGGACAGGACCGAGGTGTCAGATAGCGCCTTGTACAGGCCGAAGAAGGACGGATCCTTGACGGCGCCACTCTTGAAGACCGCGACCCCCATGATTAGGAGTAGAGAGTTCACAACGAAGGCGACGGACAGCTGAATGTTCGAATCCCACTGACTGAAGCGTACGGATTGTGCGACCTGCTCTTCGTCATCGTGGTCGATCTTGCGCGTCTGCGAAATCGCGGAGTGTAGGTAGAGGTTGTGGGGCATGACCGTTGCCCCAATGATGCCCAGCGCCCCGGACAGCGGCGTCATGCCGTTGACCGTCGGGTGCGAAGCCACTGTGCCGATCGACGGCACCAACCCCTTCATCGCCGCGAGCCAGTCGGGCCGACTCAGCGCGACCTGATAGGCGAAGACGAACAGGATGACGAGAATCAAGGCGACAACAATCGCTTCGATTTTCCGGAAGCCGATTTTGGTCAAGAGCAATAATAGCAGCACATCAAATACAGTAATGAAGACATCAATGACCAGTGGAATGCCGAACATCAGGTACAGCGCAATGGCCGCCCCAATAACTTCCGCAATATCAGTCGCCATGATGGCCAGCTCGGTCATGATCCATAGGACAATACCGAGCGCCTTGCTTGTCCGGGCCCGAATCGCCTGAGCCAAGTCCATTTGCGTCACAATGCCAAGTTTAGCCGCCATATTTTGAAGTAACATCGCGATTAAACTTGAAATTAGGATGATGGACATCAGGAGGTAGCCGAAGTTTTGCCCCCCGGTGATACTGGTTGACCAGTTACCTGGATCCATGTAACCGACGGCAACCAGAGCCCCGGGACCTGAATAGGCCAGTAATGTACGCCAGAATCCTTTGCCTTTTGGCACTTCGACGGTGCCGTTGATCTCCTCAAGCGATGGTCCATTGGCGTACTCAATGAGCTTGCGCTTTTTGGGTTGCTGTTCTGTTTCTTTCACTATCCCCAATCCTTTCTGAAA
Source organism: Lacticaseibacillus camelliae DSM 22697 = JCM 13995 (assembly GCF_001436615.1). Taxonomy (NCBI): domain Bacteria; kingdom Bacillati; phylum Bacillota; class Bacilli; order Lactobacillales; family Lactobacillaceae; genus Lacticaseibacillus; species Lacticaseibacillus camelliae. The sequence continues at coordinate 9,074 of NZ_AYZJ01000039.1, read as the reverse complement.
TCACCCTCAGTATACCCCTGAAGTTTTCCGTGTAAAGTAATTTGTTAGCCTAACCTAATAAAAACTTTTTAAGCACGTATGCAGATATGCGAGATATGCCCATAATACCGGGGATTCTAAGCGTTTTGGTTAGTTTTTAATCCCTAACAAAAAGACAGTAAAAGCTTTTCATCCAGTGGTGAACGAGAATATTCGGTAAATGAAAAAATTGAAAATGTAGGGGACAATGCCTATATATGGGCACAAAACGCATATTGACTGGGATGGGCGGCAATTCTCTGAAAAGCCGAACCTTAATTTGTTTAGGAACACCAAAACGAAACGGTTTTCTTGCTTTACAATGAAGAAGTCGAGACTTAGACTGGTTGATGTACATATTAGAATGGTTACAAATTGTGGGGTGGAACCATGAAGTTATCAGAAAAGGTCAACGTGCTGCGCGCCAGCGTGATGGGCGCCAACGACGGCATCGTGTCGGTGGCGGGAATCGTCATCGGCGTGGCCGGTGCGACGGCCAACAATTACGCGATCCTCATTTCCGGGCTGTCCGGCATGCTTGCCGGCACCGTGTCCATGGCAATGGGGGAATACGTCTCCGTAAACGCCGAGCGTGACGGGCAAAAGCGTGCGATCACTGAAGAAAGTCGGGCACTTGACGACGACTATCAGGGTGAGTTTGATTTCATCCAGCACAAGTATATGAAGACAGGCATTTCCGGCGAGCTGGCAAAACAGGCCACCGGTGAAATGTTGAGCCGCGACCCGTTGAACGTGGCCGTGCGTGAACGGTACGGGTTCGACTCCGGCGAGACCACCAGTGCCGTGGCGGCGGCGGTGTCCTCGATGATTGCCTTTCCGACAGGGTCAATCCTGCCGCTGGTGGCGATCACCTTGTTCCCTGCGGCCATCAAGCTGTGGGCCACGGTGGTGGCAGTCGTGATCGCGCTGACGATCACCGGCTACATCGCCGCGGCACTGGGCAATGCCAACCGCTGGAAGGCCGCGCTGCGCAACGTGGTGTCAGGGATCTTAACCATGGCCGTGACTTATTGGATCGGCACACTGTTTGCGCATTAAAGGAAGCGGTCAACGATGATGAAAACTATGCATCAATCAAAAACTAAAGAAAAACAAACCATGGCCGAGCGCGCCAACACCTTGCGAGCCGGGGTCCTGGGTGCTAATGACGGCATTTTGACTGTCGTCGGTGTGCTGTTTTCCGTGGCGGCCGCGACCACCAACCAGTTCACGATTTTCATCGCGGGGCTGTCCGACCTGCTGGCCTGTGCCTTTTCCATGGCGTCCGGTGAGTACGCCTCTGTGTCGTCGCAAAAGGACACGGAAAAGGCTGTCGTGGCGGCGGAGTCACGGCTGCTCGAGACCGATCTCGCCGGTGAAAAGCAGGCGGTCACGGATTACTACGTGGCGCGTGGTGTCACCGCCGAAACGGCGGGTAAAATCGCGGATCAGCTGCTGCACGAGGACGCACTGGGCACCGTGATCCGGGTGAAGTATGGCCTGAAGAAGGATCACTACATGAACCCGTGGTACGCCGCGTTTGCGTCCCTGGTGTCTGCGGCGTCGGGTGGCATTTTCCCCCTGTTTGCCATGACTGTGGCACCGGTGGCGTGGCAGTGGCCGGCGACCATTCTGGCGGTCATCCTGTCGGTGTCTTTGACCGGGTATCTGTCCGCCAAGCTGGGCAACGGGCTGGTCAAAAACGCGATGATCCGCAATGTGATCGTCGGCATCATCACCATGATCATTCACTACGGCATCGGGCAGCTCATGTAAAACTGTGCAGCAGGCCGATTATTTCCCGGGTGTTGTGTTATGGTGGCATTGTACCAAGATGTTTGGAATACCTAAAAAAAGGCCAGTAGACCCTGAGAAAGGGAGCGAAAGACATGGCGGAAGCAAACGAGCAGCCAATGATTGATGCGGCGACTCAAATGCAGCTGCGTGACCAGACGGAATGCGAGCGGATGATCGACGGATTCCTCCTGCAGAACCTAGTCACAATGACCAACCAGTCTTATTTAGCCTAATTCTTGCCGAGTGCAATGCGGTCAGTTGGTATTGCAGTCGATGGGAAACGAAAGCACCGCTCGAATTTTTTCGAGCGGTGCTTTCGCGTCTCATCAGCAATGCTTGGCGGCGTACGCGACCATGTCCGCGTTCTGCTGGTTCAGCAGCGGGGGCAAAGCGTCCAGCGGCCAGTACTTCATCTCTGTGGTTTCGTTCGGGTCGGCCTCAGCAAAACTGCCGCCGACCTGCTTGACCTCGTACAGCATGGCGATGGTCTGGCAGACGTCACCGTTCGGGTAAACTGTCTCCCCTTGGTCGAAGCAGTGCAGCTGGCGCACGATCGCGACATCTAGTCCGCTGTCTTCCTTATACTCGCAGACCAGTGTTTGCGCGTATGTCTCGCCGTACTCCATGTACCCGCCCGGCAGGCTCCAAGTCCCGTTGTCGGTCCGATGGTTGAGCAGGACTTCGCGCTTGTCGTTGAGCAGGATGCCTGCCGCGCAGTTGAGGATCAACGGCATGTGGCCAACTTTTTCGCGAACCGCTTTGATGTATCCATAAGTTTCTGGCATGAGGCGCCTCCCTTTTCCTCTAGCATACTCGCATTTCTTGGCGCTGGCATTATTGACGGACTGGCCCGCGCAGCCCGCCCGCACAAAATGGCGACGCTTTCAGCAATTAGGTGGAAGATTTGCGCGGCGTTTTCAGTTGAAGCCTCACACCAAAAGGGGCGACACCCTAGAAAAAATTCACTGAATCTGAGCATATCCCTTTCAATTCCGGTCAAAAGTCGGCATAATGGCTAGTGACAAGACACCACATTTTTCATATTTGGAGGAATTAAACATGACTAAACGCATGAGCCGTGTGCTCGCGTTAGCAGTTGGGGCACTTTTGACAGTGGGATTGGTGGGCTGCGGCAATAGCAGCAGTCAGTCCAAGTCGGAGCCGGTAAAAATCACGTACTGGCACCGCATGACCGGGTCTTGGAACAAGGCCCAGCAGAAGACCATTGATGATTTCAACAAGAGTCAAAGCAAGTACAAGGTCGTTGCGACCAGCCAGGGCAGTTATGACGCCCTGCAACAAAAGCTGATGGCTGCGGCCAAGAGCAAGACCCTACCGGTCATGGCGCAGGCACCGACCACCAACATCGGTGATTACGTTAAGAACGACTTCCTGATCCCGTGGGATTCACAGATGCTGCACGGCAGCGACAAGCTGTCCGCCGCTCAGCTCAGCGACGTCTACCCAAGTTTCCTGAAGGCCGGCGAGTACAAGGGCAAGTATTACGGCCTGCCGTACTCCGAATCCACGCAGGTCCTGTTTTACAACGAGACCCTGATGAAGAAATACAACCTGACCATGCCGAAAACCTGGGACGACATTGAAAAAATGGGCCCGGCCTTGAAGAAGGACGGTCTGGCAACGCTGGCGATGGACCAGTCGTACGACGTGCAGCTGGAAGGCATGGCGATGCAGGCCGGCCATAAGCTGATCACGGCAGACGGCAAGGCGAACCTTAACGCGCCGACCACGCTGGCCGCAGTTGACAAGATCCTCAGCTTGCGCAAGGCCGGCTACATCAAGACCGCCGGCACCGATTACTACTTTACCGTGCCATTCAGCCAGCAAAAGGCAGTGTTTGGCATCGGCAGTTCGAGCTCTATCGGCTCCGTTGAGGCGCCAAAGGGCATGAAGTGGGGTACTGCGACCGTGCCAAGCTTTGCCAACGATTCCGTGGCTGAGCCGCTCAACGGGAATGACAACGTCCTGTTCAAGGGCGCAAGCAAGGCTCAGCAGCAAGGCGCTTGGGCCTTCCAGAAGTTCCTGCTGAAAAAGCAGAACGCGGCATACTGGGCCAAGAAGTCCGGCTACGTGCCGATCACCAAGAGCGCCACGCAGTCCGCGACCTACCAGAACTACCTGAAAGCCAACCCGACCTTTAAGGCGGCTGTGGATGCCTCCGACACTGCGTTTGCTTCGACCGTCTTCGCCGGCTACGGTGACTACCGCAACGACCTGATGGACACAGTCGACAGCACACTGACCAAAGGCACCGCTGGTAAGACCGCGTTCGATGCCCTGCAGAAGAAGACGGAAGCGATTTTGAAAGAGAACAAGAACTAGTTTCTCTCAGACAGGCACCCAAGCATTCGTTCGCAATCTGCGAATATGTTGCTTGGGTGTTTTCTGGTGGGGCGAATTATTCATATTACCCGAAAAGCTTTTGGAATTTATGGTAAACACATACGTCAGTCAGACTAAGAATAACGGTGTTGTCGATATAACTATTGCTTTGTTTCTCCAGCGTAGTACACTTTTTGACCAATTTCTTGCTTGGCATCGTTCCACAAGAACACTTGTGTTTGGTGACCACTATCGTCTAATCGAACCAGCGCGTCTCCTTCTGGTGTTTTAAAAGCATACATGGTCTGATTATCATTGACTTTTTTTGAACGATAAATCTCTCTGAGAGCTCTAATATGCTGTACGGACAGCTGCCCAAACACTTTTGCGGAGGTCTTGATTTGTGCTTGCTTTATAGAGCTCGACCGTGTCACCTTTTCTTTCAACAGGCCACCAAAATTACCGGCGACAACTTTATCCTCGGTGTCAAACCGAATACTAACAGAGGGGTAAGCCCAATAATCTCCTTGATGATCTGTCGGGTTACCCAATACTTTTGTAACCTCAGATTTGGTCATTCCAGTATGAAGTGACATCTCTGCTTTGGTGGCCTTAGGGGTTCCAGCTGTCTGACTTTCTTTCAACGGTTGATTGTTATAGCCTGTATTGTCATCAGTGTAGCCAATAATTCCACGAATCATACCGGCTGCCACAAAAGCAATCGGTATAATAATGATCTTTTTTTGATACCACGGTTGGTTATATGCTTTTGTCATTTTATCCCTCACAGCCAAGGTGCCTAAAAAGCCGAGAACAAATGTGATTCGAGCTACTTCGTCCAGCTCCAGTATTAATGTGTACCATGAGTGTTGTGAATGTGCAAGCGCTGACAACAGGAGGCTCTGGCCAAATTCAAAACTTATTTTCTCTAATGAATAACATAAGGAAATAAGGACCACCTTTTTCTTTTGGATTTGTTTTTCCGCAAGTAGAGGAACGCGCCTTTTGAGACCACACAAAAATAAAATAACGAGACGATTGGATTATATGGGACGCGGACGGAGAGCTCAGTTGAAATTATTTTGACAAAGAAGGTAAAGATGCTATCATACAACCGTAAACGTTTACAAAATCCGAGAGGGTGGCTAACTAAGAAACTCGTCGTCAAGATAAACAAGGTGAATATCTTGCTAATTTCACAAGTACTGAATAACAATGTCATACTCGTTGAAGATGGGCAAGATCAACAGAAGATTATTTGGGGTCGTGGGATAGGGTTTAAAGCACACGCTGGCAATCACTATGAGCTTCAGAAAACTGATCGTGTTTTTTCCGCCGTGCCATCTGATGACGAGCAATGGATCGGACAGTTTAAAGAGTTATCTGAAAAGATCCCGCGTGAATATTTTGAACTCACAGAGAAAATCATTCATCTGGCTCAAAGCCAGATAGATGCCGATTTTGATGAACATTTGTTGATTCCCCTAACTGATCACATCTATTTCGCGGTCGAGCGGGTTAAGATGGGGTTGAATCTTGCCAATCCAATGCTTTACGATTTGAAACGCTTTTTCTCCAAAGAATTTGCGGTTGGAAAACAGGCGCAGGAGATGATTCAGCAGCTTTCCGGTGAACCTATCTCTGATGATGAAGCAGGTTTTATCACCATTCATTTGGTCGAACATGAGATTCAGAATTCGAAAAGTTCGGTTGATACTTTTGCCAGTTTTTTGGAGATCACGACCGACGTGAACAACATCATTGAAGCGGCGTTCGGACGTAAGTTTTCAGACGATAGTATTGCAGTTAATCGTTTGATGACTCACTTACATTATCTGATACTACGCAGTGGGTCAAAACACGTGACCACTACGTCGCCTGATGATTCAGCATTACTTGAGGCATTAAAGCGCGGGCATCCGCGCGCGGGGAATTGCCTAGATCAGGTTGTAAGCTATCTAGCTCAAAAGCTGGATTATAAGTTTACTGATTCCGATAGACTTTACCTTTTGATTCATATCGTTCATATAACTGAATAAGGGCTTGTAACTTTGAGTAGGCAATACCCGACGATCACAGCACATATCATTGATATAGATGCTGTAGTCGTTGGGCATTTTACATATTTGAGCTAATTTTCTGAGAGGAGCATCAATTATGGACAACGCAGCGGCGAAAGAAAGCCGAAAGACCAGATTTTATGCGTTTATGCAGAACTTGGGTAAGTCGTTTATGTTCCCAATCGCAACTCTGTCCGCCATGGGAATCTTGGTCGGACTCGGGAGTGCGTTTACCGCGCCATCAATGATGGATCGGTTGCCATTTTTACAGATTCATTGGGTCAATATTGTCTTTTCATTTATGAACACCGTCGGCAGTTTTGGGTTCACTTATCTACCAGCAATGTTTGCGATGTCGCTTCCGTTCGGTTTAGCTAAGCGGAATAAAGGTGTTGGCACTATCGCGGCTTTCGCTGGATACATTTCCCTAAACTTGGGCATCAACTTTATGCTTCAGTTGCAGGGTAAGCTGGTCTCCGCAGCAAAGATGCAAGCTGCGGGACAGTCAATGGTTCTTGGTATTCAATCACTTGAAATGGGGGTTTTAGGCGGTATCTTAGTTGGCCTGATCACCTATTTCCTTTTGGAACGGTATCAGGAAATTAAGCTTCCCGATGCCTTCTCATTCTTTGGCGGGATTCGTTTTATCCCAATCATTTCTGTGATTGTCGAATCATTTGTCGGCTTGCTGATGCCATTCATCTGGCCAATCTTCCAGAGCGGCATCGTGGCCTTGGGTCATCTGATTCAAGGGGCGGGTATCTTCGGGCCATTCCTGTATGGGATTGCACTATCCATCTTGAAGTTGATGGGTCTTCACCACATTCTCCTAGCAATGATTCGCTTTACTGATGCTGGTGGGACTGCGGTCGTTGCCGGGAAGACCGTCAATGGGGCATTAAACATCTTCTACGCACAGCTTAACGCTGGTGTTCCCGTTTCTGGTAAAGCCACAGCCTTCCTTTCTCAAGGCTTCATGCCGACCTTCATGTTTGGGTTGCCAGCTATCTGCCTTGCAATTTACCTGACAGCACGGCCAGAGAATCGTGATCGGATTAAAGGCTTGCTGATTTCAGCGACACTGGTTGCGTTTGTTTCCGGTATTTCTGAGCCAACTGAATACCTGTTCCTGTTTATCGCGCCAATGCTGTATGTTTTCCACACAGTCATGGAAGGCTTCTCCCTTTCGATTATGGCACTGCTTGGTGCACGAATGGGGAACACCGATGGTGGTGTGCTTGACTGGATTCTCTTCGGTTGGTTGCAACCCGGTTCCAGATGGTGGTTACTGATTCCAGTTGGTGCTGCTTGGTTTGCAATTTACTTCTTCTTCTTCCGTTGGTACATTTTGAAAAAGGACGTCAAGACGCCTGGACGTGAAGCTGAGGGTGCAGCTGTGATGACTAAAGGTGCTGGTATTTACGATCCTAGCGTTATCCTTGGCGCACTTGGCGGTGCCGCTAACATTGTGTCACTCGATAATTGCGTGACCCGTCTGCGTTTGGAAGTTAAGGATCCTAGCAAGTTGGATGAAGATAAATTGAAGCAGTCTGGTGCGCTTGCAATTATGAAGGCGGAAAAGTCAGTTCAAATTGTGTATGGCGCGCAGGTTCAAAGTGTTAAAGACGGCGTTGAAAAGTTAATGTCTAACGGGGGCGCCTCACCTGCTTAGAAGGGATGCAAAATAATGACACAGTATGATTTTGATACACTGGCTGATCGATCAATTGATAATGCGCGGAAGTGGGACTCTGGAATTGTTCATAGTAAGTTTCCGAAAGTTCGGGATGATTTTATTCCACTTTGGATTGCTGACATGGATTTCCAGGCAGCGCCTGAAATCCGCGAGGCATTGGCTAAGATGTCGGAGAACGGTGCATATGGGTATACATACCCTACTGACCGTTGGTACCAGAGTGTGATTAACTGGCAAAAGACTCGTCACGGTAATGACGTGAAGAAGGATTGGATTACATTGGGTTATGGGACGGTGCCTAATATGCACGTCCTGATTCAAGCTCTGCTCCAGCCTGGAGACAGTATTCTGATCAATACGCCAGTGTATGGTCCGTTTGCTTATGCAGCTGAGCATAATAATCGTGGTGTAGTCACGGTTCCTTTAATCAAGAACGGGACACGCTATGACATGGATTGGGATGGAATTGAGGAGGCGATGGCGACTAAGAAGCCAAAGCTGACCTTCTTCTGCAACCCGCACAATCCGTCTGGCCGGATGTGGGCAAGAGATGAGATCATTAGGTACGCCGATCTGTGCGAGAAGTATCATGTGCTGTTGGTTTCGGATGAAGTTCACTCTGAGCACATCATGCATGGGACCTTCGTCTCTGCGCTGCAGTTACCCACGAAATATTTGGATAATCTTGTCATGTTTACTTCTCCGAATAAAGCATTTAACTTAGGCGGCCTGAAGTTGTCGTATTCGATCATTCCTAACGATAACCTGCGGGCAATCTTCCGTAAGCGTTACGCCGCGAACTCCGTGACTTCTCCTAATGTGCCAGGCCAGATTGCAATGACAGTAGCATATGAAGAATGTGCCGACTGGTGTGATCAGTGTGAAGCCTACATCAGAGAGAACCTTCGGATTACTGCAGACTTTATCAAGCATGATTTCCCCGGCTGGCAGCTGATGGATATGGATACGTCCTACCTGCCTTGGGTTGATGTGGCCGAATTTGGTATTGATATGCACACTATTGCCAAGACTATGGCCGAGGAGGCGGGTGTGGTCGTTGGTATTGGTGATGACTATGTCGCAAACGCAGATGACTTTCTTCGCTTCCCCAGTTTACAATTCAAGTGCAACACCCTGACGACTAGACCAGAAAGGCCATG
>NZ_AYZJ01000038.1:0-1568 GCF_001436615.1 Lacticaseibacillus camelliae DSM 22697 = JCM 13995 | reverse complement strand
TGAAGTGCCCTACAATTGTTAGACAAAGTGTCTAATGATTGTGGGGCTTTTTTTGATGACAAAGTATTCTAGTAAACTTAAGGCAAAGGTGGTTGGCGAATATCGCAGAGGTGGAATTAGTATGGGCGACCTCTGCATTAAGTATGGGATTGGCTCTCACATGACAATTCAAACGTGGATTAATCAAGCGGAGCAGCATGGTTTGACCTCTCTCAAAGTCAAACATAGTAAAGCTGAGTACTCAGTAGACGCCAAGGTAGCAGTGGTAGAATACGTGCAAACACACGAGACTAGTCGTCGCAGAGCAGCGGCACACTTTGGCATCTCACCAACTCAGGTTAATAGTTGGATGAGAATCGTCCAAAAACAAGGTGTTGCTGGTCTGCGCCCTAAGCCTAAGGGAAGGCATACCACGAGTAAGCGAAAGAACAAGAAGAACGGCGAGAAGATTTTTAAGACGATCGAGCCCACCAAAGAAGAACAGTATCAGCAAGAGATTATGGAGCTTAAGCGGAAGCTGCACGAGGCAGAGATGAATCGCGACATTTTAAAAGTGCTAGCGACCATGACGGAGAACTCGCAGACTCACTCACCACGAAAGTGAAGGCGAGCGTCGTGACTTCGTTACGGCCGCAATATGGGCTTCCAGCACTGTTAGCTGCCTTGAAGCTACCAAGAGCAACCTATTACGACCGGCTCAAGCGTGACAAAAAGCCGGACAAATATGCCAAGCTAAAAGCCTTCATCAGGCCGCTATTCCATGAAAAACATGAGATTTACGGTTATCGCCGGATATACAAAGAAACGCTGAAAGCTGGCTTTAAGTACGCTGAGGAGACGGTCTGGCGGGTGATGAGGCGTATGGGATTGTCTGTGACGCTATATTCGAAGCATACGTCCAGGTACAGTTCCTACAAGGGAACCGTCGGAAACGTTGCGAAGAACGTACTGAAGCAGCACTTTAACGCGACACTACCGCTCACAGTGATGCATACCGACGTGACCCAAGTCCGGCTCGCTAACGGTCAATGGGGCTATATTTCAGCCATTACTGACGAGGCAAGCCGTGAGGTTCTTGCGTTCTCAGTAAGCAGTTCTCCTAACAAGGAAATGATCCAAGAGACGTTAAATGAACTCAAACGCCACCTCTTGCCTGGCTCTCGCCCGATTCTCCACTCGGATCAAGGCTGGCAATATCAGATTCCAAGTTACGTGGCGCAACTCAAGCAGATGAACATTCAGCAGAGCATGTCGCGTAAAGGCAATTGTCACGATAATGCGCCCATCGAAAGCTTCTTCAACTTGCTTAAACGAGAATGCCTAAACCGCCTCACTATCGGCAATATCGCAAATTTACGCGACAAAGTGGCCGAGTACAGCGACTGGTTCAACCATGAGCGGATTTCCTTGAACAAGGATGGTCTAACGCCCGTGGAGTACCGAGAGATGATGGTAACTGAGCAGATGGAAGTTGCATAAAAAGCCTACCTTCCGTTGAAGGTAGACTTCATTAAGGAACCAGATATTGTTGTGGTAGAAAATTTGTCTAACTTTTCTATGGCACTTCA
>NZ_AYZJ01000037.1:0-42293 GCF_001436615.1 Lacticaseibacillus camelliae DSM 22697 = JCM 13995 | reverse complement strand
AACGCCGAGAGTAGTTGGTGGGTGACTGCCTGCGAGGGTAGGAAGCTGCCGCGCTTACAGTAAGGACCGAGTAATCGGTCCTTTTTTGATGTCCTGATAATCTCTGGCCCGGGTTGGCCCCAAAGACTTGAGTCAGTCGCCAGACACAAAAATGGTCGCATCGCTGCGGCCATTTTTGTGTCTGTTGATCATCATGAGGGACTAGTGGAAAAGATGAAGCAGGAAGCCCAACGCTGGTCCGTAAACGCAGTAGTCGGTTTCACTCAGGATCCGCATGATCGGCGCGTAGGTGCCGACCATGCCAAGCAGAAAGGCCTGACCGAAAATGAGCAGGAAGCCGTTCGTGAGGCTGCCGATGATGGCACCGCGGCGACCACCGTGGGCGTCGCCGAAAATCGCAGTGGCCGCGCCGGTAAAGAACGTCGGAATGAGGGCCGGGAAGACAACGGTTGGAAAATGAAACGCTGCCAGCAGCACCATCCCGATCAGCCCACTCGCCAGACTGCATAGGAAACCGACAATGACCGCCATCGGGTACTGAGGAAACAGCAGTGGGACATCGAGGCCCGGCGTTGCGTTCGGGATCAGTTTCTTGGCGATCCCGTGGAAGGCCGGAATCAGTTCACTCAGCATCATGCGCACGCCGGTGATAATGATGGTGATCCACATCCCGAACTGAACTCCTTGCGTGATGGCGTAAAGCACAATGTCTTTGCCGCCAGCAACATGAGTCATGGTCCAGGTCGGGCCGGCGAACAGACCGAGGAAGAAGAACAGCAGCGTCATGACCAACGTCAATGCGATCGTCATTTCCCGCAGGAAGCCGTACTTGGCGGGGATTTTCAAATCCTCAATACTTTTACTCTTATTGCCGAACAATTCGCCTTCAATCGAGGCGATCAGGTCACCGCTTGAGCTGGAGTGCGCCAGCGTGAACCCCTTGGCGCCGCGCACTGGTTTGATGCAAATGGCGACATACCAGCAGGTGATGGTCATGTATAGTCCCAAAATGATGGCGCCAACACCCACCTGCGCCGCCATGGAAAGGCTCGTGTTGTACTTAAGCAGACTGGCGATCAGGCCGGCAAAGAAGAAGGAGACGTGCGGGGAAAGGTGAACGTACTTCAGCGGGGTAAAGCGCGCCATCAACAGGTTGACGACGAAGCCCAAGGCGAAAATCAGCGCCATTTCCGTGCCAATGGCAGCTAGGCTTTGGCCTTGCACCGCGCCGATGTTGCTGGTGTTCTCCGGGGCTTTCATCCCAAAAATGTGGGAGATCAGGCCCGTCAGCGGCATGAGTGCGGTACCCAGCGTCTGGCCGCCGACGTTGATCATGGTGAAGCCGATGACGGCCTTGATGGTGCTCGGCAGGATCTTGGATACCGGCTGACGCATCAGCGCCATCCCGAGGATCACGACCAGTCCAATGATGATCATTGGCTGGCTCAGCACGTTGTTGATGAAGTAAAGGAGAAAGCTCATGCCTGTGCCCCCTTTACCAAGGCCATGATCTGCTTTTCCATGGCGTCTTTGTCCAGCAAATTATCCAGGCGGATGATCGGCGTCGTTGTGTGCAGCAGTGAGGCAAAGTCGCTGGTCGTGATCACGCCGTCGTACAAGTCAGGGGCGACGGAGCTGATGTCCGCGGCCTCCACGGTGCCGTCAATGTGATGATCGGCTAAAATTTCCTCGGCAAACATTTTTTCCATGACGCTGGACCCAACGCCGGCGCCGCAAACTGTCACTAGTTTTAGCATATTAGTTCTCCTCCGTAAGTATATTCAATACCGTTTCCTTGGTGGTCGCTGCGATTACCTGATCGACAACGCCTGACCTACTCAGCCGCTGGGCCAGTTGGCCGAGCGCGGCCAAGTGACTAGCCTGATCCGGTGCTGCCAGGGTCAGCACCAGCCTGACCGGATCGTTGCGTTCGTGGCCAAAGTGCACCGGAGCGGCCAGCGTGATGACGCTGACGCCAGCAGTCAGCACTTCACTGGGGCTGGCCGCGTGTGGCATCGCCACCCCAGGGGCGATCACAAAGTAGGGCCCAAAGCGCGCCAGATTGGCCTCAATGGCCTCGGCGTACCCGGCAGTGGTGCGCCCGGCCGCGTGCAGCAGATCGGCGCCGGCCTGGATGGCGGCCTCGCGGCTGTACAGCGAGACTTGAAGCTGAATCAAAGCTGGGGTGATCAATTCTTGAAGTTTCATTTTTTCCTCCCGTTCGCCGAATCGCTTGTCGGAGCAACAAAAAAGCCGCCCAAGACAGAAGTCTAACTTCTGTCAAGGACGGCAAAGAGGCCGCGGTACCACCTTGATTCGACCAGGGAACACCCAGTCGCACTTAGCGCAGGGCAAACACCCTGCCGGCAGCTGACGTGTGCCTCAACGTCCATCCTGACTTGCAATGCTTTTGGGACGGCCCTCAGTGGTCCATTTGACGATCTGCGTTCGGGAGCACTCTCAGCTGCGGCCCCTCTCTGTGCGTGCACAATCGTTTTGATCTCCACTTCCACGGTTTGATTCGGTTGTTTTTAGTTAAGGCAGAGTTTAGTCATTCGGCGGGGCGGGGTCAAGTGTTTTCACCGCAAAAAAGTCAGGATGAAACTTTTCTTACCGGCGCAATTGTTGGCATGACAGGAATCACGGTCACTGAAATAAATGAGAAAAAATATTTATTCCGTGAGAATTTCATGATGTTTTCATGAAGGCCGTTTACATTGCTCGGCGTGGGTCATATACTTAATACTGTTAGTGAGATGGAGAGTTGGCAGAGCGGTAATGCTGCGGGCTGCTTGCAGCCTGTGAGCGCAGAAATGCGTAGGGAGGTTCGACTCCTTCGCTCTCCTTCAGTCGACCGCCTTGGGAAATTTCCTGAGGCGGTTTTTTTATTGTTAAAGCCGGACGCGCAACCTTGCCCGCACGGGGAGTTGTGCGATAATGAACACTGTAACTAAGCCTGCATATCAAAAGGAGTTTACTATGGTAGATACCAGTCAAATCATTCCAGTTCTTGTCGGCACCGATGTCAACATTTACGGCATGGCGCGCTCATTCCACGAAGCTTACGGCGTCAAAAGTCACTGCATCGGCGTGGCTGCCTTGGCGATGACCAAGGATTCGCAGATCTGCGACGTGACGGTCGTCGACCACTTCAAGGAAAACAAGGAATTTGTTGCCGCGCTGCTCGACATGGCGAAAAAGTACGGCAAGCCTGGCGTCAAGCCGATCCTGATCACGGCGGGCGACGAGTACACGGAGCTGGCCATTCGCAACCGGGCCGCGCTTGAAGAGACATACATCATCCCGTACCCAAGCGTGAAGGTCCTGGACAGCGTCTACTACAAGGACCACTTCTACCAGCAGTGTGAGGAAAATCACCTGCCGTATCCCAAGACAGTGGTAGTCAACCAGGAGAACTACGAGCAAAAAGTGGCTGACCTGAAGCTGGCATTCCCGGTCGCGATGAAGCCCGCCGATGCGGCGCAGCAGATCGCCATGGATTTCCCCGGGCAGCGCAAGGCGTACAAGTTCACGGCCAAGGAGCAGATCCTGACCATGCTGAAGCGGACGTATGACGCCGGTTACCGCGGCAACTTCCTGCTGCAGGACTTCATTCCCGGCGGCGACACCGCGATGTACACGATCAATTTCTACGCGGATCTGGATTCCAACGTTCGGCAGATGACGATGGGCCGTCAGTTGTTGCAGGATCCGTCCGATTTTCTGGTCGGCAATTATGTCGCCACCTTCATCGAGTATCATCAGGACATCGAGGCGCGTCTGGCCAAGTTCATTAAGAACATGGGCTACACCGGTTTTGGCAACTTCGATCTGAAGTATGACGTGCGCGACCAGGAGTTCAAGCTGATCGAGCTGAACCCGCGCCAGGGCCGCAGCGGCTTTTACACCACCGCGTCTGGGCACAACCTCATCAAGCCGATGGTCGAGGACCGCGTGTTCCACCAGCCGTTCACGGCGCCTGAGCTGGCCAAGAACGATTACCTCTGGCTGGGGGTCAATCCGGACGACGCCGTGGCCAATGTCACCGACCCCGAGATTAAAAAGCACATGCAGACGCTAATCGATGCTGGCAAGTGGGGCAACACCCTGGAGTACCCGGCGGACAAGAGCTTTCTGCGCAATCACCGGATCAAGAAGTACTACGCGAGCTACAAGGCCCGCTTTGCTGCCAAAAATGAAGGGAAGTAAACAATGCCAATCGTTGATTTGAACAATGCTGAAGACGTTGCCCGCTACGAGAAATTCGTTGAAGACGCCCCGTACACCTCGGTGACCCAGTCTGTCGCCTGGTCAAAGGTCAAAAACAACTGGTCCCCGCTGTACGCTTACCTGGAAAAGGACGGCGAAATCACCGCCGGCATGTCGATCCTGACCGTCACCGACAAGGCCGGGAACACGTTTGCCTACTGCAGCAAGGGCCCGGTGTGCGACCCGACTGACATCGACACCATCGATGCGTTGGTCCAAGAGGCGCTGCCTGAGCTGAAGAAGCGCAACGCCTTCCTGCTGCGGATGGACCCGGAGCTGGATTACACCGATGAGCTGAACGCCGCTTTTCAGGCGCACGGCTACGTGACCCGCAACCGCAAGTTTCACGGCAATCATGACACAATTCAGCCGCGGTTCAACATTGTGCTGGACATTAAAGACAAGGACATCGATGGCGTAATGGCCACGATGACCGGCAAGACCCGCACCAAGATCCGCCACGCGATGCGCAGCGGCGTTGAGGTCGAAGTGGGCGACGGCGAAAAGCTGATGCCGGAATTTTTCGAGGCCTACAAGACCATGAGCGAGATCCACGGCATCACCTACCGGCCGCTGGCATACTTTGACCGGATGTCCGAGGCCTTTGCCGGCAAGGACCAGATGAAGGTCTTCATCGCCCGAGTCGATGGCCAGCTGCAGGCGTCGGCGATCGCGTTTGCGTTCGGCGACAAGGTCTGGCACATGTACGGCGGCTCCATGCGGATCAAGAATTCACTGATGATCCCCTACCTGCTGCAGTACGAGATGATCAACTGGGCCTGCCAAGAAGGCAAGGCCAAGTACGACATGGGCGGCGTTTGGGGTCTGGACAACGACGACGGGCTATACCGCTTCAAGCACCCGTTTGCCCCAGACACGCCGGTGCATGAGTACATCGGCGAGCTTGACTATGTGATGGATCAAGCCGCGTACAACGAATTCACGAAGGAATAAACCCGAGGGGCCGTGACGACACGGCCTTTTTTGTCGGGTTTGCCGCCAACTTGCGGTTGGAAAATGATAAACTAGTTTGGATGTCAACGCCCAGGATCGACCTGGGCGTCATTCTTTGGAGGAAACTATGCCCATTATTGATCAGCACCAACCGGCGGCCCTGGCCGCTTATGAAGCTTTTGTTGAGGCCGCGCCTTACACCAGCGTGACCCAGTCGATCCACTGGGGTGAAGTGAAGAACAACTGGTCCCCGCTTTACGTGACCTTGGAAACGGCGGGGAAGATCACCACTGCCATGTCCATCCTGACGACCACCGACCCCAGCGGGGATGTTTTTGCATACTGCAGCAAGGGCCCAGTTTGCGACCCGACCGACCTTGATACCATCGACGCGCTGGTACAAGAGGCGCTACCGGCGCTGCGGGCGCGCGGGGCGTTTCTGCTGCGGATGGATCCGGAGGTGCCTTACAGTGATGCACTGAACGCTGCCTTTCAGCAGCGCGGGTACGTCACGCGCAACCGGCAGTTCCACGGCAACCACGACACCATCCAGCCGCGGTACAATTTTGTCATCGACATTCAGGGTAAAACAGTCCAGGACGTGATCGCCGGGATGAAAAGCAACGAGCGCACCAAGATGCGCCACTCGCTGAAAACCGCCGTCGAAGTCAAAACCGGGGAAAGCCAGCAGCTGATGGACGACTTCTTTGAGACTTATCAGGCGATGAGTGAGTACCACGGCATCACGTACCGGCCGGCCGCTTACTTTGAGCGGATGGCGACCGCGTTTGCCGGCACCGGCCACCTGAAGGTCTTAAACGCCTGGCACGAGGGCGAGCTGCACGCCAGCGCCATTGCGTTTGCGTATGGCGATAAGGTCTGGCACATGTACGGCGGCTCCAAGCGGATCGAAAACCGGCTGCTGGTGCCTTACCGGCTGCAGTACGAAATGATCGACTGGGCCTGCCAACTGGGCAAGGCCAAGTACGACATGGGCGGCGTCTGGGGGCTGGACGACAGCGATGGCTTGTACAACTTCAAGCACCGCTTCGCCCCGAACCAGGCGGTGTCCGAGTACCTGGGTGAGATCGACGATGTCCTCGATCAGGCCGCCTACGACCGTTTCACCAAAGGCTAGACGGACTGGTCTCGGCGTTGCCGCGGCTATTCAAAGCACCGAAGGCAATGCTACAATCAACAAGCGAAAGGACGGGATGAGGATGCCGACAGCAGTGACCAGTACGACAATGACCAAACACCTGGGCAAGGGCCTGACCGTGGTGGATCTGTGGGCCGAGTGGTGCGGTCCGTGCAAGATCCTGAGCCCCTTGCTTGCCGAGCTGGAGCAGGAGCTGCCGATGCGCGTGCTGACGTTGAACGTCGAAGGTGACACCGCCGTGGC
This sequence comes from Lacticaseibacillus camelliae DSM 22697 = JCM 13995, assembly GCF_001436615.1. Taxonomy (NCBI): domain Bacteria; kingdom Bacillati; phylum Bacillota; class Bacilli; order Lactobacillales; family Lactobacillaceae; genus Lacticaseibacillus; species Lacticaseibacillus camelliae. The sequence continues at coordinate 35,668 of NZ_AYZJ01000037.1, read as the reverse complement.
CGACCAGTTTCACGTGCAAAGCATTCCCACAATGCTGCTGTACTGGCAGGGCAAGCCGGTGGAAAAAGTCACTGGCGCGTACCCCAAGGCCAAGCTGCGCGCACACTTCACACAGTTTTTGGAGGCCCATGATGGAAAATGAGCTGCTGAGCACGTGCCTGCTAGCCGGACGCATCATGATCGAAGGCGGCAGTGAGATGTACCGCGTCGATGACACCATGACCCGCATCGCGCAAAACGCCGGCGCCCACTCGGCGCGCGTGTTCACCACGCCCACCGGGCTATTCATCGGCATCGACGGGCCGGCGACGGTGCAGATTGCCCCGGTGTCGCAGCGCGGCATCGATATGGAAAAAGTGGCCGGCGTGAACAACCTGTCGCGGCAGTTTGCGGCCGGCCAGTTGACGCTCAGCCAGCTGCACCAGGCGCTGGAGACGCTTGACGCGCACACCCCGTTTTTTCCGGTGTGGCTTCAGATCATTGCCGCCGGGTTGTGCTCGACGACCCTGATGGTGATTTTTGCCCAGACTTACGACTGGTTCGACATGCCGCTGGCGGCAATTGTCGGCGCGCTGGGGTTTGCCGCCTACTACAAGGTCTCCAGCCTGACCAAGCTGCAGTTCATTTCCGAACTGGTGGGCGCGTTTGTGGTTGGGCTGACCGCCTGGCTTGGCGTGCGGCTGGGTGTCGGCCGTGACATTAACAACATCATCATCGGCGCGGTCATGCCGCTGGTGCCGGGCGTGGCGATCACCAACTCGATCCGTGACATGCTGGCGGGGCACTTGCTGTCCGGCATGGCGCGCGGGATGGAGGCCATCCTGTCGGCCTGTGCCATCGGCGTCGGGATCGCGATCATTTTTCGGTTTTTCTAAGCAAGGAGGGGCGCTATGCCGTTAGCACTGCAGGTGGTGGTTCAGGTCAGCTTCTCGTACCTGTCCACCGTGGCCTTTGCCATTATCATCAACGTGCCACACAAGGCGCTGAACCTCGCCGGGTGGGCTGGCGCGGCCGGCTGGCTGGTTTACTGGGTCCTGATGCAGCTGAGCACCGGCCGCATGCTGGCCAATCTGCTTGGGGCGCTGACCATCGGGCTATGCGGGATCGTGTTTTCCCGCGTCAAAAAAATGCCGGTGATCATTTTTAACATTCCCGGCTTGGTGCCGCTCGTGCCCGGTGCGACGGCCTATCAGGCGGTGCGCGCGCTGGTGCTTGGCGACCTGAATCAGGCGCTTTCGCTGACGTTTCGCGTCGCCATGGTCGCCGGCGCGATCGCGGTCGGGTTCCTGCTGGCCCAGCTGGTGGCGGAAATGACCTACCGCAAGCCTGCAAAACCTTCTAAAGCGTGATATAATGATTGCATGCGATGAGTCGAGTAACCAGTAATGGTGAAAGGTCAGCTGATCAGTCGGGCACATCCCGACACCCAGCGGATTCCGGGGATCAGTGGTCTTAGGTTGTGGAGCCAGCGGACCTGACTGGAAACAGTTCTGACATATGCGCGTGAACCAGGATCAAACTTGGCTCACGCGCTTTTTGTGTGGGCAAAAACGGGTCAGGGCCGGTTTTTGATAGCGGTAACATGGCCTTGATGCTTGTCGGCAGTGGCCGCCATCCCCTAAGCTGATAAGCGAAAGGAAGGGTGAGTATGGGCGCTTGGTATGAGCACGCAATTATTTATCAGATCTACCCCAAGTCGTTTCAAGACAGCAATGGCGATGGCATCGGGGACTTGAAAGGCATTGAAAAGCGGATCCCCTATCTTCAAGCGCTGGGGATCAATACGGTGTGGCTGAATCCGCTCTTTGTTTCCCCCCAGGTGGATAACGGGTACGACGTGGCCAATTACTATGCGATCGACGAAAGCATGGGGACCATGGCGGACATGGAGTCACTGATCGCCGCCTTTCACCGCGCGGGCATTCACGTGCTGCTGGATTTTGTCCTCAATCACACCTCGGACCAGCACCCGTGGTTTCAGGACGCAATTCGCGACCCTCACAGTATTTACCGCGACTATTACATTTTTGAGGGGGAAAAGGGGCAGCGGCCCAACAACTGGGGCAGCTTCTTTGGCGGGTCAGTCTGGGAGCCGGATCCTGCAGGGACCGGGCAGTCGTATTTTCACTTGTTTGATAAGCGGATGCCAGACTTGAACTGGGCCAATCCCGAGGTGCGGCAGGCGATGGGAGATGTCGCGGAATTCTGGCTAGCAAAAGGCATCGACGGGTTGCGGCTGGATGCGTTTATTCATATCGCCAAGGCAAACTTGCACCAGGATTTTCCGGCGGACAATGCCGAGCCGGTCGTCGCCGAGCCGTTTTTTGCGAACTTACCGCAGGTCCAGCAGTGGCTCAGGCCGTTTTGCCAGCGGCTTCGCAGTGATTACCCTGACGTCTTTTTGCTGGGGGAGGCGTCGTCTGCGGATCCGCACTTGGCAGTAGACTACACCGCACCGCATAACGGGTTGATGGATTCAGTGATCACGTTTCGCTACTTCACTGATGACGAGTCACACCTGGATCCGCGACTGTCGGCGGCGTTTCAGCCCAAACCGCTGGATTTTGCCGCCTTCAAGCACGATCAGCTGATTTGGCAGCAGGTCTTGAGTGGGGTGGCGGCGCCGACGTTGTGGTGGAGCAACCACGACCTGCCGCGGCTGCGGACACGGATTGCGAAAAATGAGACCCAGGCCCGGTCACTGGCGCTGCTCATGTACCTGCAGCGCGGCATCCCGGTGATTTATTACGGCGATGAGCTGGGACTGCAGAATCTTGAATTTGACTCCGTGGCCGCCTTCCATGACCAAACTGTGGCGCCGTTTATCGCGCAGGCCAAAGCGGCGGGCCTGACAGAGGCGGCGGCGCTAAAGCTGGTATCTCAAACGCATAAATTACCGGCGCGCGGGCCAATGCCATGGGATAACACGCCACATCACGGCTTTTCAACCGCCACGCCATGGCTGACAGGACGAGAAGCCGACAGCACAAGTGTTGCCCAGCAAGCAGGGGCCGCCGGGAGCATGCTGCAGTTTTATCGGCAGCTGATTGCACTCAAGAAGCGCCCGGTGTTCCAAGACGGCGATTACCTCATGCTGACGACGCCTGACCATTTGTACGTGTATCAGCGCCAATTAGGGTCGACGCGCGCACTGGTGGCGGTGGCACTCACCGGCCAGGCCGGAGCGCTGACGCTGCCGGCAGGGGATTATCAGCCGCTGTTAGCCGCGGGCGAGACGCACCTCGACGGCAATCAATTAACGCTGGCCCCATACGCTGGGGTGGTTTTGACAACTAACGAAGGAGATCAATCAAAATGAATACTGCAGCACTGCGGCACCGCCCGGAAAGCGAAGATTGCTATTTGTACACAGAAGGCTTACTGACGTTGCACTTCCACACCGCCAAAGACGACGTCGCCAAGGTCTCGCTGATTTACGGTGATCCTTACCTGACCGTCTTGGATCCGGCGACCAAGAAAACGGTTTGGCGTTACCAAACATTGGCGATGCGCAAAATTGGCACTGGCCAAACTGAGGACTACTGGTCGGTTGACCTGCGGATGCCTTATTCGCGGCTACAATATCAGTTCTTGGTGGAGGGCAAAGATGGTACCACGCTTCTTTACTCCGACCGGGGGCTGCGCGAGGATACACCGGCAAATCGCACTGAAAATGTCTTCAGAATGCCGTACTTCCACGAGCTTGACCGGGTGAAAACGCCTGACTGGGCAAAGGAAACGGTGTGGTATCAGATCTTTCCTGAGCGCTTTGCCAACGGTGATAAGCACAACGACCCGGAGGGCACTAAACCGTGGCGGCCAGCTGATCATCCAGGCAGAGAGGATTACTACGGGGGCGATCTGCAAGGGGTGCTCGATCACCTGGATGATCTGCAGGCGCTTGGGGTCAATGGGTTGTACTTCTGCCCCTTGTTCACGGCGGCGTCCAATCACAAGTACGACACCATTGATTACTTTGATATTGATCCGGATTTTGGCGACAAGGCGCTGTTTGCCAAGCTGGTTTCAGAGGCGCATCAGCGCGGCATGAAAGTCATGCTGGATGCCGTCTTTAACCACATCGGCGAGCACAGTTTGCAGTGGCAGGACGTCCTGAAAAATGGGGCGGACTCAAGGTTTGCTTCATGGTTCCACATCAGTAACTACCCACTCACGCCGTTTCACGATCCCAACCGCGGTGAGGGCAAGCCTCAGTACGAGACTTTTGCGTTCGAACCTCACATGCCCAAGCTCAACACGGCCAATCCCGAGGTTCAGGATTACCTGCTCAACGTGGCCACATACTGGATCAAGACGTTTGACATTGATGCTTGGCGGCTCGACGTGGCCAACGAGGTCGATCACCACTTCTGGAAGCGGTTCTATCAGGCCACTCAGCGGGCCAAAAAGGATTTCCTGATCATCGGCGAGGTTTGGCACTCGAGTCAGCCGTGGCTGAACGGCGACCAGTTTTCCGGGGTCATGAACTATGCCTACACTGAGCAGATCGAGGACCATTTTCTCACCCACAAGCTGAGTGCCAAGAGCCTGGTCGAGCTGCTGACGGATCAGCTGATGATGTACCGCCCGCAAAATGATCAGGTGATGCTGAATATGCTGGATTCTCACGATACCGCCCGGCTGCTGACGGTGGCACACGGGGATGAAGATTTGGCGTTGCAGGCACTGGCCTTTACGTTCACCCAAACCGGTATGCCGTGCATCTACTACGGCACGGAAATGGGCATGGCCGGCGAAAATGACCCCGACTGCCGCCGGCCAATGGACTGGTCTAAGCTCAACGGGCCCGTCTGGCAACGCGTCCATGCGCTGATCGCCTTTCGTCGTAAGTACGCCAAGACGCTGGGGCAGGGCACTACCCGGCTCACGGTCACGCCAAGCGGCCTGATCAAAGTTGTCCGCGCAGGCGACGCCCAGATCGTGGCGTACTTCAACACGACCGCCAAGCCCGTTGCGCTGGCCGCAACGCCGGCGCTGGCCCAAGGCTATCAGGCCGGCCAGCTAGCACCAAAAGGCTTCGTTTTGGCCGCATTGTGAGATCTTGATAGCGGTAACAGAATATTCGCCCTACAAAAAGCGCTTTCACCACGAGATAATCAAGTTGTAAATCAGTGAACCGCCACGGCGGTGCAATTGGGGATATGAATGATGAAACGGATTTTTGAAATCGACCCGTGGCTGGTCCAAAGCCACGAACTCCATCCGCAAGAGATGCGGCTGCAGGAGAGCCTAACGGCGATCGGCAACGGCTACATGGGGATGCGAGGGAATTTTGAAGAAGGGTATTCCGGCGATCACTTGCAGGGGACCTATTTAGGCGGCGTGTGGTTTCCTGATAAAACCCGCGTCGGCTGGTGGAAAAACGGCTACCCCCAATACTTTGGTAAAGCGATCAACGCCCCAAGCTTCATCGGCATCGGCATTCGGATCAACGGCGAGAAAGTTGATTTGGCAACCGGCAAGTTCCGCGATTTCCGGATCGCGCTGGATATGCACCAAGGCTTGCTGACCCGCACGTTCATTTATGAAGTCGAGTCGACGACCGTTCGCCTGACCTTCCGCCGCTTCTTATCCAACGAGATCAAAGAGGCCGGGTTGATCGAAGTCGTTGCGCAGGTGCTCAGCGGCCAGGCAAGCATCGATTTTGCCGCCACGCTTGACGGCAATGTCAGCAATGAAGACAGCAACTACGATGAACGCTTCTGGCAGCCGGTCGAGGAAGACGCCCAGGCGCAAAACATTCAGCTGATCACCAAGGCGAACCCGTACCAGGTGCCACGGTTCACGGTCCTGCTCAAACAAGCGCTGCGGCTGAATGGCAAGCCGGTCCAAACCACAAATGAAACGGCAAGCGGCCTCGCGACCGCCCGCGTTTCTACCACCTTGAACGCCGGTCAAAGCGTCACATTGGAAAAAGATGTCATTGTGCTGACCAGCCGGGACGTGGCGCCGGACAAGCAGCCGCAAACCGCAACGGCGTTGATGACGCAGCTGCAAACCGAGTCCTTCGATCAGCGGTTGGCCAGGCACACGGCCATTTGGGCCAGCCGCTGGGCGCAAAGCGATGTGGTGATTGACGGTGATGATGCAGCCCAGCAGGGAATCCGGTTCAACATTGCGCAGCTGTTCATGACCTATTACGGCGAGGACAAGCGGCTCAATGTGGGGCCCAAGGGCTTTACCGGTGAGAAGTACGGTGGCGCGACCTACTGGGACACTGAAGCCTATGTCGTGCCAATGTATTTGGCGGTGACGCCGCCAAGTGTGACTCGCGCGCTGCTGGAATACCGGCATGATCAGTTGCCCGGCGCTTACCACAACGCGCAGCAGCAAGGCCTTAAAGGGGCGCTGTTTCCGATGGTGACCTTTAACGGTATCGAGTGTCATAACGAGTGGGAGATCACCTTCGAGGAGATTCATCGCAATGCGGCGGTGGCGTTTGCCATCTATCAGTACACGGCATACACCGGCGATGAAAGCTACGTCAATCACGACGGCATGGAAGTGCTGATTGGCATCAGCCGTTTCTGGGCTGATCGGGTCCACTTTTCCAAGCGCAAGGGGTGCTACATGATCCACGGCGTGACCGGGCCGAACGAGTACGAAAACAACGTCAACAATAACTGGTACACCAACACCATGGCGTCATGGGTGCTAGAGTACACGCTGGCGCGCTTGCCCAAGGCCGATCCGGCCGTGCTGGCGGCGCTTTCGGTGACCGAAGCAGAAAAGGCGCACTGGCAGGACATCATTGATCGGATGTATTACCCGGTCGACAAGAAGCTAGGGATCTTCGTCCAAAACGACACCTTCCTGGATAAAGACTTGCAGCCCGCCAGTGCGATTCCTCAGGATCAGCGTCCCATCAATCAGCACTGGTCCTGGGATCACATTTTGCGCAGTCCGTACATCAAGCAGGCCGATGTTCTTCAAGGCATTTACTTCTTGAACGACCGCTTTACGCGCGAGCAAAAAGAGCGCAACTACGATTTCTACGAGCCGCTCACTGTGCACGAAAGTTCGCTGTCGGCCTCGATTCACGCCATTTTGGCAGCGGAGTTGGGTAAGCAGGAAAAGGCGGTCGAACTGTACCGGCGTACGGCGCGTCTAGACCTGGACAACTACAATAACGACACCGCCGATGGGCTGCACATCACGTCGATGACTGGATCATGGCTGGCCATCGTGCAAGGCTTTGCCGGCATGCGGTACGATCACGACCGGCTACGCTTTAAGCCGTTTTTGCCGAAGCAGTGGACGCATTACAACTTCAAGCTGACCTACCGCGGGCGGCTATTAGCCGTCGACGTGGGGCAGAAGACCTTGATCACGCTGCTTGAAGGCGAACCCCTCGACATTGACGTGGCTGGCCAACCGGTTCATCTGGTAAAGGAGGGTCAGCATGCTTAAGGGATTGTTGTTTGATTTAGATGGGGTGTTGACCGACTCCGCCAAGTATCACCTGCAGGCGTGGAACCAGCTGGCAGCGGACCTCGACATTACGCTGCCGCCTGAAGCCAACCAGCAACTGCGCGGCCGCTCGCGGCTGGATTCCCTGAATTTGGTGCTCAGCTATGGTCAGCAAGAGAATCGTTACACGAACGAGCAGAAGGCGGCATTTGCCAAGACCAAAAATCAGATGTATCTGCACCTGATCCAGGCCATGACGCCGGCAGACATTTTGCCCGGCATCACCGCCTTGCTCGCGGCGGCCAAGGCCGCAAGGCTCAGGATGGTGATTGCTTCTGCGTCCCGCAATGCCCCTGTGATCTTGAACCGGCTCGGGTTGGCCCAGCAGTTTGACGGCATCGTGGATCCGGCCACTCTGCATCACGGCAAACCCGATCCGGAAATCTACGAGCGGGCGCAGACCCTGGCGGGGCTTGCTACTACTGAAGTCGCAGCGTTCGAAGATGCTGCGGTGGGGGTGGCGGCGATTAAAGCCGCCGGCCAGTTTGCCGTTGGCATCGGCGACCCGGCAGTCCTGCATCAGGCGGATTACATTGTGCCAAGCACAGCGGACCTGAAGCTCGAGGAGATTCAGCGTGCTTATACTGCGTGGCTGGAAAGAAAGGAAGCATGAGGACAAATGGTTGAGATCGATCTGGACCACCTTTATAAAAAATACGACGATGGCGAAGATTACTCGGTTGAGGATTTTGACCTTCACATCAAGGATAAGGAGTTCATCGTTTTTGTCGGCCCTTCCGGGTGTGGCAAATCCACGACCTTGCGCATGATCGCCGGTCTGGAGGACATTACCAAGGGCGAGTTGAAGATCGCGGGCAAGGTCATGAATGACGTGGCGCCCAAGGACCGCAACATCGCCATGGTCTTTCAGAACTACGCGCTGTATCCGCACATGACGGTCTACGACAATATGGCTTTTGGACTCAAACTCCGCCACTACAAGAAGGCGGATATTGATGCCCGCGTGCAAAATGCGGCAAATATTTTAGGCCTCAAGCCGTTCTTGGACCGGAAACCGGCCGCCCTTTCAGGGGGTCAACGCCAGCGGGTCGCACTAGGCCGTGCAATTGTGCGGGATGCGCCCATCTTTCTCATGGACGAACCGCTTTCCAACTTGGACGCCAAGCTGCGGGTCTCGATGCGGGCGGAAATTGCCAAGCTGCACCGGCGCCTGAACACCACCACGATCTATGTCACGCATGATCAAACTGAGGCGATGACAATGGCGGACCGCGTGGTCGTCATGTCTGTCGGCCACGTTCAGCAAATCGGGACGCCCTCGCAAGTCTATGAGAATCCGCGCAATAAATTCGTTGCGGGGTTCATGGGGTCACCGTCGATGAACTTCTTCAACATGACATACCAAAACGGCGTGGTGTCCGATGGCAAGAGCGTCACCCTCAAAGTGCCGGAAGGCCGGGCGAAGATCTTGGATGATCAAGGCTACAACGGCAAGGAGCTGATCTTTGGCATTCGGCCCGAGGATATTCACTCCGAGCAGGCATTTCTGGACACCTGGCCGGATGCGGTGATTGATTCGACAGTCACAGTTTCTGAACTGCTCGGGGCCACGGAACAGCTTTACTTGAAGGTTGACGACACGGAATACATCGCCAACGTCAACGCCCGCGATTTCCACAGTCCTGGGGATGCCGTCAAAATGGGGTTTGACGTCAACAAGGCGCACTTCTTCGACAAGGACACCGAGATGGCGATCACCAAGGAGCCAGTGCCGCTTGAAGGGTAGTTTGTCCGCCATGCCGCACTGGCGGACTGGGTGTCAAAGACACCGATTGGGTTGCGGCAGTCAGAGGGTTACCGCAGACGGTAGCCGTCTGCAAAACAGCGTTCTTTCTTCACTAGGGTTCAGGCTTTATAAAACATTTTTGGGAGGAATATCATCATGAAGTTATGGCAGAAGTTTGCTTTAGGCAGTACTGCACTTCTTTCAGCCACGGTTCTGGCTGCTTGCGGCAATTCCGGTTCCAGCTCCTCAAGCAGTAGCTCAGGTAAAAATGGCGTCTCCGGTTCGGTTAAACTGTGGGTCGACAACACGCAGGTCAGCTCCTATAAATCCATTGTGAAGGACTTCAACAAGAAGTATCCGGATGTGAAGGTCAAGGTCACCCAAAGTCCAAACGGGTCCTCAAACGCGAAGACCGATGTCGCCAAGGACCCATCGAAGGCGGCTGACGTGTTCGAAGTGCCGAATGATCAGCTCGGACAAATGGCGTCTGCGGGGTACATCAACCCAATTTCGCCGGATGCGACTAAGGTCATCAAGAAGGACAACGTCGAAAGCGCCGTCAAGGGCGTGACCTGGAAGAACAAGCTTTACGCTTTCCCATTCGCGATGCAGGCCCAGACGCTTTACTACAACAAGTCTAAGCTGAGCGCTGAGGACGTGAAGGATTGGGACACGATGACCGCCAAGAGCGTTGTGGCCACGGACTTTACGGTGCCGTATAACGTTTACCCGATCTTCCTGTCAGCCGGCACCTACATGTACGGTAAAAACGGCGAAGACCTCAAGGGCACCAACGTCAACACCCAAGAAGGGGTCAACGCGATGAAGTGGTACGCCGCCCAAAAGAACAACAAAGGGGTCATGCAGACTTCTAACGTGCTGAACCAGCTCAAGTCCGGTAAGGCCGGCGCTATTCTCGACGGTCCTTGGGACGCGGTAAACATTAAGAAGCTGTTGGGCAAGAACTTTGGCGTTGCGCCATACCCAACCATCACCATCGGGGGTAAGAAAGTCCAAATGCAGGCCTTCCTTGGGATTGAAACCTTTGCGGTCAACTCGCACACTTCAACCAAGAATCAAAAAGCCGCAGCAACGCTGGCTCAGTACATTACCAACAAGGCCTCGCAGCTGGTCATCTACAAAGACCAGGGTCAGATCCCGGTTGACAAGTCGGCCCAGCAGACGGCAACGTTCAAGAAGAATCCAGTCGCGGTCGCAGTTAAGACCATGTCACAGACTAGCCACTCCACTTTGATGCCAAAGATGCCTGAAATTGCCACTCTTTGGGATCAGGCCGCACCACTGATCAACGGTGCATACAGCGGTTCGATCAAGCCTGCAGATTACATGACCAAACTGACAGCATTCCACAATGCGGTTTCCAAGGCTAACTAGTCGCTGAAGTTGATGGTTGAGCTTGACCAATCTTTGCACGTAAAGGAGAAGGTATCGTATGTTCAGGAGAAAAAATAAGCTCCCACCGGCAGCGACCTATCGAGAAGTCTGGCGTAAAGGCGATTGGACGACGAAACTCTCATTCTTTGTGATGGGGGCCTCCGCCTTAAAAAATCGCCAGTGGGTCAAGGGCGCAGCGTTTCTGATCACTGAGGTGGCCTTTCTGATTTGGCTGGTGTTTAGCGGGATCTCCTCGCTCAGCATGCTGAGCAATTTGGGGACGCTCAAAACCAAGAAGGTCGTTTACGATCAGTCACAAGGGGTCTATTTGACCAAACTGCCGGATAATTCTGTGGTCATTCTGTTGTTCGGAGTGCTGGCAGTGATCCTGCTGATCGCAATGGTGGGCTTGTACTGGGTCAACCTGCGTTCAACAAGAAAACTGTACGTGTTGAACCGGGACCATGGTCACATTGAAACTAATGGCGAGGAGTTAGCGTCACTGCTTGATGAACGACTGCACAGTGTCCTGCTGGCGATCCCAATTGTTGGGATTGTGGCGTTCACCATCTTGCCCACGGTGTACATGATTTCAATGGCGTTCACCAACTATGATTCCCACCATTCGATCGGATTCTCCTGGACAGGCTTTCAGGCTTTTCACAACGTGCTTTCCGGTGACCTTGCGGGAACGTTCTTCCCGGTGTTGGGTTGGACGTTGATCTGGGCGGTTTGTGCCACGGCGACGACGTTCTTCTTCGGCGTCCTGCTGGCGATGCTGATCGAATCCAAGGGCATCAAGCACAAGGCGTTCTGGCGGACGATGTTCATCATTGTCTACGCGGTGCCGCAGTTTGTTTCCTTGCTGATGATGGCGCAGTTCCTCGACCTGCAAGGGCCGCTGAATAACCTGCTGCTATCCTGGCACTGGATCGCCAAGCCGATCAACTTCATCGGCGCCTCTGCGAAGCCGCTGGTGGCCCGCATTACGGTCATCGTGGTCAACATGTGGGTCGGGATCCCGGTTTCAATGCTGGTGTCCACGGCGATCATTCAAAATCTGCCGGAGGATCAGATTGAGGCTGCCCGGATGGACGGTGCCAATCCGTTCCAGGTCTTCAAGTCGATCACTTTCCCGCAGATCCTGTTTGTCATGGCCCCTTCGCTGATCCAACAGTTTATTGGGAATATCAACAACTTCAACGTGATTTACCTGTTGACCGGCGGCTATCCGATGAACAACAACTACAGTGGGGCTGGTGACACCGACTTGCTGGTGACCTGGTTGTACAACTTGACCTTTGGCCAGACGCAGCGGTACAACGCGTCAGCGGTCTTAGGGATCCTGATCTTCATCATCAGTGCGGTCTTCTCACTGTTTGCTTACCGGCGGACGAATGCTTTCAAGGAGGGCTGAGATTATGAAATCATACAAAGCACAGCGTCACCTTTCGCTGAGCCTCCGCTACATTCTGCTGGCCGTACTGGTGGTCGTTTGGCTGTTTCCAATCGTTTGGATCATTTTGGCGAGTCTCTCGTATAACAATACTGGCTTTGTGTCGACGATTTGGCCGGAGAAATTCACGCTGAGTAATTACACGGGAATGCTACTCAATAAGCAGTATCCGTTCCTTGACTGGATGCGTAACACACTGCTAGTGTCCACAGTGTCGATGATCCTGTCGACCTTCATCACCATTTCCGTTGCTTACACCCTGTCCCGGCTTCGCTTCGCCTTTCGGAAGAAGTTCTTGCAGATTGCCTTGATTTTGGGGATGTTCCCCGGGTTCATGTCCATGATCGCGCTGTATTACATTCTGAAGAGCTTCAACATGCTGAATCTGGCCGGCCTGACCATGGTTTATGTCGGTGGTGCGGGGCTGTCGTTCTACATCGCCAAAGGGTTCTTTGATACCATTCCGCGGTCGATCGATGAGGCGGCGGAGATGGATGGGGCAACTAGGTGGCAGGTCTTCCTGCACATTGGGTTGCCGCTGTCCAAGCCGATGATTGTTTATACGGCGCTGACCACCTTTATTGCCCCGTGGGTCGACTTCATTTTCTCCGGGATCATCCTGTCTTCATCGGGGAACCCGAAGAATTACACGATTGCATACGGGTTGTATAACATGCTGCACAGCGCCAAGGGTACCTCGACCACGTTCTTCACCCAGTTCATTGCCGGGTGTGTCATGGTCGCGGTCCCAATCACCATCCTGTTCGTGATCATGCAGAAGTTCTACGTCAACGGGATCACCGCCGGAGCGGACAAGGGTTAAGTCAACCAGTACTTGAACCACGCTGGGTGAGTTGATCTGCATTCAGCCAAGGCCTCCAACCTTGAGGGATCTGACTGGCAACGGTCAGGTCCCTTTGACTGTCCAGCTGTCCCAGAGAAGCAATGCGGCCGGTTGGTGTAAAATAAGGTTGTCAGCGAAACGCGCAATTATCGGGAGGGTATCATGGTTACTTTGTCAGATGTCGCCAAACAGGCCAATGTGTCAAAAATGACGGTTTCGCGGGTCATTAATCATCCTGAGCAGGTCACGCCTGAGCTGCGCTGCCTGGTCGAAGAGGCCATGACCGCGCTGAACTATCACCCCAACGCGGCGGCGAAGGCCCTGGCAAATAACCGGACCAACGTGATCAAGGTGGTGATCCTCGAAGACATTGACACGACGGAGCCGTACTACATGAGCCTTATCTTCGGGATCGCCAAGGGGCTGGACAAGGAAGGCTATGCCCTGCAGCTGGTGACTGACCGGGCACACCTCACTGGTGGCAATCGTGCCGATGGGTACATTGTGACCGGTGAGCGGGCCAGGGATATTCCCCTGCTCGAACAGCTGAATCAGCCGTTTGTCATTTTCGGTGAGAATCGCTACGGGTTTGACTATATCGACAGCGACAACAAGGCCGGTACCGCGCTGGCGACCAATTATGCCCTCGCCAAGAATTATCAATCCATCGTCTTTATCGGGTTGGACGTGAAGGAGTCCTTTGAGTACTCCCGCGAGGCGGGGTACATCAACACCCTGCAGCAGCATAAAAAAATCCCGCAGATTTACCGGTTGGCCAACCATTCACGCGTGTCTCAGGCCTTCATTAACGAAAACTGGCGCAAATTCGCCCCGGATACCTGCTTCATCTGTGCCTCGGATCGCATCGCAGTGGGCGTGGAGCGCGGGATCATCGAAAATGGCGGCGATGTCCCGCGCGACTTTGGCATCATTGGGTTTGATGGGGTCTTTCTCGATCAGGTGGCGAACCCTCAGCTGACCACCGTGAAGCAGCCAGTTCAGCAGCTCGGGGAGCTGCTGGCGCGGATGCTGCTGCAGAAGCTGGCCCAAAGTGGCGCGCAGCAAGGGGAGTTGCTGGTAACACCGGAATTGATCACGCGTGGCAGCACGCGTGAGTAACAGGATCGATCCGTATCGGCGAGCGTCGGTACGGATTTTTTTAGCAAATTTTCAAATAGCGGTTGACCAGAATGAGTAGTTGGTGTAAATTCTAATCATTAACTAATTTAGGAAAGGGTGAGTTTCATGAAACTATCAATTAATCAGTTCTGTGCGACTCGCTTCTTCCGCAGTTTGGCCTTGTTGTTGCTCGAGTAGGACCCGCTCCGTTAGCGCAAGCTGATGTGAACAGGTCCTCATTCGCGTGCTGATGGGGCCTGTCGGATGCGGCCTCATCAATGATGGGGCCATTTTTTATGAAAGCACCTGACAAGTTGGAGAAAAGGGAGATCAGTCATGAAGATTTCAATGAGAAAAATCATACTCGGCGCCATTACTGCTGTGAGTGCCATTACACTGGCAGGCTGCGCGACCACGACCGCAGGGGACAAAGGCAACTCAAGCACTGGCAACACCGTTAAGATCGGCATGAACATGGAGTTGTCTGGTTCAGCAGCCGGCTATGGCAATCAGATGAAGCAGGGCTTCGATCTGGCCGTCAAGCAGATCAACGCTGATGGCGGCATTAAGGTCAACGGCAAGAAGGTCAAAATCAAGACCGTGATCCGCGACAACAAGTCCACGACCTCCGGCTCCAGCTCCGTTGCCGCTCAGCTCGCCGGCTCCGACAGCGTTTCCGCCATCGTCGGCCCGGCAACGACCAACGATGGCACCGCGGCAATCCCGAACATCACCAAGGCCAAGGTGCCATCCGTTTCGCCAAGTGCGACGGATCCGGATTACACCCTGCAGAAAAATGGGAAGGTCCAGCCATACGTGTTCCGGGCCTGCTTTGAAAATAACTTCCAGGGCGAAACAGCTGCGCACTTTGTCGACAACACCCTGAAGGCGAAGAACGTGGCGATTCTTGAGGACAACTCAAGCGATTACGGCACTGGTCTGGCGAAGGCCTTCAAAGGCGCCTTCAAGGGCAACGTCGTATCGACGCAGTCATTCTCAGAAGGCGACAAGGACTTCAACGCCCTGCTGACCGGCATCAAGAACAAGAACATCAATGCGATTTATGTGCCGGGTTACTACTCCGAAGTCGGCCTGATCATCAAGCAGGCCCGGTCCATGGGCATCAACGTGCCGATCATCGGCTCTGACGGCATGGCGGACCCCAAGCTGGCCGAGATCGCCGGCGATAAGAACGCCTCCGATGTTTACTACACCACGCCATTTTCCACCAAGTCCGGTTCCACAAACAAGATGGCCGAAAGCTTCATGACCGCCTTCAAGAAGCAGTACCATACCGATGCGCCGACGTTCTCCGCGCTGGCCTACGATTCCGTGCTGATGATCAAGCAGGCGATCGAAGACGCGAAGTCTACCGACTCTGTCAAGATTGCTCAGTCCCTGGCCAAGATCAAGCACATGCCTGCCGTGACCGGTGAAATGACCGTCAACAAGACGCACGACCCGGAAAAGCCGATCATGATCGAAAAGCTGACCAACGGCAAGGTCGTTTCCGCTATTGAACAGAAGTAATCGTTAACCGCTGCATCGGCCGGCCAAGTCGGCTGATGCACACTTACCTGAGGAGGCGCTCTCGTGCAAACCTTTTTCCAGCAATTGATCAACGGCCTGAGCCTTGGCAGCATTTACGCGCTGCTGGCGCTGGGCTACACCATGGTCTACGGGATCATCAAGCTGATCAACTTTGCGCATGGGGACATTTATATGATCGGTGCCTTTTGGGGCTACTATGTGATCAACCATTACCACGTCGATTTCGGCGTGGCTTTGGTGTCTGCAATGGTCGTCTGTGCCGCGCTGGGGATGCTGATCGAGTATCTCGCCTACAAGCCGTTGCGCAATTCACCGCGGATCACCGCGCTGATTACGGCGATCGGCGTGTCGTACTTCCTTGAAAACGGCATGTCGTTTCTCTACGGCGCCAATACGCGCAACTTCCCGCAGGTCGTGGCCTCGCACCGCTTTACCGTGTTCGGTGTGACGGTGACCAACATTCAGCTGCTCATCGTCACCGTCTCCCTGGTCCTGATGGTGGCGCTGCAGCTGATCGTGCAGCACACCCGGATGGGTACGGCGATGCGCGCCGTGGCCGTTGATCAAGAGGCGGCCGAGCTGGTCGGCATCAATCCGAATCACGTCATTTCGTTCACCTTCGGCCTGGGCTCCGCCTTGGCCGGCGCGGCCGGGGTCCTCATCGGGCTGTATTACAACTCGATCGACCCGCTGATGGGCATGGTGCCTGGGATCAAAGCCTTCGTGGCGGCGGTCGTCGGCGGCATCGGCTCGATCCCCGGCGCGGCGCTGGGCGGCTTTCTCATTGGCATGCTGGAGACCTTTGTGCAGGCGATTGGGCTGTCAGCGTACAAGGATGCAGCCGTTTATGTCGTTCTGATCGTCATTCTGGTCGTTCTGCCGGCTGGGATCTTTGGTAAAAACGTGAAGGAGAAGGTGTGAGCATGGCAGCAAGATGGAAAGCAGCACTGGTCTGGCTGGCGATCGCAGTTGCCGGCTTCTACCTGATCAATGAGCTGATCGTGATCGGTGTGATCAACAGCTTCATCGAAAACATGCTCGTCACCATCGGCATCAACATCATTCTGGCCACCGGACTGAACCTGATCATTGGTTTTTCCGGCCAGTTCTCGCTGGGTCATGCTGGCTTCATGGCCCTTGGGGCTTACGCGACAGCCATCATCACCCAGTACCTGGGCAACGCGCTCGGCTTTTACCTGTCCATGGCCGTGGGCGTGGTGGTTGCCATGATCGTCGCCGTCATTATCGGCATTCCCACGCTGCGGCTGCGCGGCGATTACCTTGCCATCGCGACCATGGGGGCGGCGGAGATCATCCGGGTGGTGCTGAACAACCTGAAGATCACCAACGGCGCGGCCGGCATGTACAACATTCCGGCGCTGGCCAACTGGCCGACCGTGTACGTGCTGGTGTGCCTGACGACGTTGATGATCGTCAACTTTGCCCGCAGCCGGGCCGGTCGTGCGATTCAGGCGATCCGCGAAGACGACATTGCCGCCGAGGCCGTGGGCATCAACCCGACCAAGTGGAAGCTGGCGGCGTTCGTCATGGGCGCAGCCACCGCAGCCATTGCGGGCTCGTTGCACGCAGTTTACATTCAGACCATTGCGCCAAGCGATTTTGGCATCATGAACTCGATTTCGATCCTGATCATCGTGGTGCTGGGTGGCGTTGGCTCAATCACCGGGACCTTCGTGGCCGCGACTGTGCTTGGCGTGCTGGACACTGTCCTGCAAAGCTTTGGCACACTGCGGATGGTAATCTACGCGCTGGCCTTGATCTTAATCATGGTCTTCAAGCCAAGCGGGCTGCTCGGCCGCTACGAAGTGTCCATTCGCAAACTGTTTGAGAAGAAAGGAGCCCGCCATGGCACTGCTGACAGTCACGAATCTGAGTAAAAAGTTCGGCGGTCTGGACGCCGTTTCCAACGTTGACATGCACGTGGACGAAGGCGAGCTGGTCGCCTTGATTGGCCCCAATGGCGCGGGCAAGACCACGTTGTTCAACATGCTGACTGGGGTGATCCCGCCCACGTCCGGCAAGATCTCACTGACCACCGCCACCGGCACCATTTCGCTGCTCGGCCACAAGCCGTACCAGGTGGCCAAGCTCGGCCTGGCGCGCACCTTTCAAAACATTCGGCTGTTTGCGAACCTGTCCGTTCGCGATAACCTGCTGGCGGCGATGACTCATCGCTACACGGAGAACTTCTTCGCGGAGATCCTGCGCCTGCCGGCCTACTACAAAAAAGAGGCCAAGGTCGGGGCCTGGACCGATGCCCTGCTGCGCGAGTTTGACCTGACCGACGTGGCCGATGTGGATGCCGGCAACCTGCCGTACGGGACCCAGCGGCGCGTGGAGATTGCGCGTGCGACTGCCACCTCGCCGCGAATCATTTTTCTCGACGAACCGGCGGCGGGGATGAACCCCGAGGAAACCGCCGCGCTGATGAAGCTGATTGGCAAGCTGCGGTCTGACTTTCAGTTGACGGTCGTCCTGATTGAGCACGACATGAGTCTGGTCATGAACATCGCCGAGCGCATTTACGTGCTGAACCAGGGTAAACTGATTGCCGAAGGAACGCCGGCTGCGATTCAGAAGAATCCGGCCGTGATCGACTCGTACTTGGGGGGTGGCGTCCATGCTTAAAGTGGCCGGACTCAAGGTCAACTACGGCGCCATTCAGGCCGTTCAAGGTGTCGACTTCACCGTCAATGACGGGGAGATCGTCACGCTGATCGGGGCTAACGGCGCGGGTAAAAGCACGATCCTGAAAACCATCAGCGGGCTGCTGCGGCCCAGTGCTGGCACGATCACGTACAATGATCAGAACCTCGCCAAGCTGTCGCCGTCCAAAATCGTGGCGGCCGGCATTGCGCAGGTGCCGGAAGGCCGGCACGTGTTTGAGGGCCTGACCGTCGCCGAGAACCTGCGCATGGGCGCGTACCTTTCGCCCAAGACACGCGATGAGCAGCTGAAGTCGGTGTACGAGCAGTTTCCGGTGCTGAAAGAACGCCGGAGTCAGGACGCGGCGACGCTGTCCGGCGGCGAGCAGCAGATGCTGGCAATGGGCCGGGCCATGATGGCCAAGCCCAAGCTGCTGCTGCTTGACGAGCCCTCCATGGGGCTGGCGCCGATTTACATTAACAAGATTTTCGACATCATCAAGCGCATTCACGCTCAAGGCGTCACGGTGCTGTTGATCGAGCAGAACGCGGCGCAGGCGCTGCAAGTCGCCGACCGCGGCTACGTGCTCGCCAGTGGCCAAGTCAAAATGAGCGGCACTGGTCAGGCGTTGTTGGCCAACGACGATGTCCGTGCAGCATATCTTGGCGGCTGATGGTGTTGTTTGGGTGCCAGTGCAAAGTCTGTTTCCTTGTGGAGCAGGCTTTTTTACTGCCTAAACGAAAAATCGCCGCGCGCCGGTGGGTTTGCCAACTGGCGTGAGGCGATGGTGAGGGGTTATGGCCGCAGGGCAGGCCGCTGGTTTTTGATCAGCAGGTCCTGCTTGATCAGGTCAATGGTTTCCTGGTTTTGCGGCAGGTCGCTGTGCTCAGCGTTGTTTCCCGACAAGGTGATCATGGTGTAATGCTTGACCTGATTTTGGAAAATGTACTTGCCGGCGTCCACGGAGGCGAGCGGCACAATGCCGTCCGAGGTGTAACTTTCAGAGCCGGCGACTGAGTACACGGTCAGATTGACTGGCAGACGCTTTTTCATCCGGATCATGTCCGTCAGCATCTGGGTGCGGTTGGCCTGCTTGCTTTCCTCGAGGTTGTAAGGCGACCCCAGGGTGATCATGCGCTGCATGGTGTAGTCGGCTTGATTCATGTACCGCTCCAAAAAAAGCGTCAGTACCAGCCCGCCGTTGCTGTGGCCGATCGCAGAGAAACGGTCGAAGTGGTACTTTTTGGCCATGGCGGTGAAGGCAATGTTGAACCAGCGCGCCTGCCGTTGAATATTGGGGTAGCCGTCCTGGTTGTTGGCGAACGCGACGACGATGTACGGCTGCCGGTCGCGGGCGGCGATGCGGCCGGACTGCTTGAACTTGCCTGACTCGGTCACGGTGATCTTCACGTAGCTGTGACCCGTGGTTTGGCGGTTGAGCGCGGCGACCAGGGCGTTGAAGCGGTTCTGGCTCGCGGAGCTGCCTGGCACCAGGAAAATGGGCCGCATGCGGGAGCGGTGCACGACCCGCGCGTTTTCGACGCTGGTGTGCATCCACCGGTAGGCCGGAAAGCCAATGCCCAGCAGGACGGCAAAAAAGACGATGAGGCTAGCGCACCATTTTCGCATCGGCTTTTGCCTCCTTATTCAGCGCCTTGGCAAACGGATAGTAAATCGCGACACTGACCACCAGACACAGTAGGCTGACCGCAAGCGCCGACCAGCTGCCATTGGTCGCCAAAAAGGCGAAGAGCGGCCCTGGCGTCGTCGGCGGGACCGGGTAAACGACCGGCGGCATCAGGTGCAGCAGCAAGGCCAGGAGGGCAATCCCGCAGCTGGCCAGCGGCGCTAAGAAGAACGGGATCAGCATGCGCAGATCCAGCAGGGCCGGCGTGGAAAGCAGGGTCAACAGCGGCAGGTTGACGCCTGCAGTTAAGAGTTCTGGCACCCGGACGCGCCGGTTGACCAGCGCCAGTGCGATCACCAGCGCCAGCAGCGACCCAGTGCCACCCATGTTGGCAAACGGGGCAAACACGGTGTAGGTCGTGAAGCGGTAAGGAATGGTGTGCAAGCTGGGGTGGGTCAGCGCCGCATTCAAGTTGGCAGCGGCCTCAGGGCTCATCGCAAAATCAGTCAGCGGCGGCAGCAGCTGCGGCAGGCCCAGCCAGGCCAGCGCCAAATTGGCAGGGATGACCAGCAGGTCGGGCAGCGTGAGCCACGACCAGGATAAGTGGTTGGCGGCTACCCGCACGCCGGCGCCCAGCGCCAGCCCGAGCAGGACCAGGCCAATCAGCCAGGCCGCGGCCCAGTGGTCATTTTTGGCCCGGTCAAACAGCCACGCGATCGGCGGCGCCACAATCACGGCCAGCAGCAGCGCGCTGGGCCCGAGATGCGGCCAGCTGAGCGCGCGGGTCGGATCGGCGACGACAAGTGCCATGAACGCGATGACGGCGATCACCGCGAGCGCGTGGTAGCGGTGGCCGAGCTCGGCCGCCATTAAGCCGGCGACCGTCATGGCCAGACTGCCCCACAACACGGTGGTGAGATTAGCCAGTAGCACCGGCAGCCAGCGCGGCCAGCTCAGATGATAGATCTGCGCAAAAAAGCCTTCTCGCGCGACGACACTGAGGTTGACCGCCTGCGTCAGGGCGGCGATCAATAGGACCGGCCGCAGGGTCTTCAAGGCCTCGCGCAGGCTGCGCAAGACGCGAGTGGATTCAATTCTTTCAACCAAGGCCATGGCGCGCCTCCTTTTCCATTGCGCCTACATTATGCGAGGCAATCCCCCTCTTGGCAATTTTAGAAAGCGGTTCTATGGTACTATTTAACTAGTTTGGAACATTTGAGAAGAGGGAGCAAAACATGGAAAAGCCTTTAGCGAAATACATTGATCACACGTTGCTCAAGCCGGACGCCACGCAGGAACAGATCGACACCGTCCTGGCGCAAGCCAAGCAGTACGATTTTGCCAGCGTCTGCATCAATCCCTACTGGGTCCCGCGGGCAGCGGCAACGCTGCGCGGCACGAACGTCAACGTTTGCACCGTCATCGGGTTTCCGCTGGGCGCCAACACGACCTTCATCAAGGTCGACGAGGCCAACCACGCCATTGACGACGGCGCCAAGGAAGTCGACATGGTCATGAACATTGGCGAGCTCAAGGGCGGCCATGACGACCAGGTCAAGGCGGACATTCAGGCAGTAGCTGACGCTGCGCACGCCAAGGGCGCGGTGCTCAAGGTGATCATTGAGGCCGTGCTGCTTTCCGACGACGAAAAAGTGCGGGCCTGCCAGGCCGCTGAGGCTGCCGGGGCCGACTTTGTCAAGACGTCGACCGGTTTTGCCAGCGGTGGGGCCACTGTGCACGATGTGGCGCTGATGCGCAAGACGGTCGGCACGCGGCTTGGCGTCAAAGCCGCCGGCGGGATCCACTCATACGAAGAAGCCAAGGCGCTGATCGAGGCCGGGGCGGACCGGTTGGGCGCCAGCGCCGGCGTCACCATTCTCAAGGAAGCCGGGGTGATCGACTGATGGCAAAGTTTAAACGGGTCATTGGCATCGTCACGGATTCCATCGGGATCGGTGCCGCGCCGGACGCCCAGAAGTTTAACGATGAGGGCGCGGACACGCTGGGCCACATCGGCGAGTTCTTTCATGGCGACTGGGCGCTGCCGAACTGGCAGAAGCTCGGCCTGGGTAACATTCGCGAAGACGCACCGATCCGCGGCGTAGAACCCATCCAAAAGCCCATCGGCTATTATGGCAAGATGTTCGAAATATCTGCCGGTAAGGATAGCATGGACGGACACTGGGAAATGATGGGCCTGCCGGTCACCGAGCCGCTCGGCTTTTTCCCGCAGGGGTTCCCCGAAAAGCTGATTAAGCAGATCGAGGACTTTTCCGGCCGCAAGGTGATCGTGAACCTGCCGTACTCTGGCACCGAGGTCATCAAAAAATACGGCGAGCAGCAGCTCAAAACCGGCGACCTGATCGTTTACACGTCAGGGGATTCGGTGCTGCAGATTGCGGCAAACACGGCGGTGATCCCGCTTAAGGAACTGTACAAGATCTGCGAGTACGCCCGCAGCATCACCACCGACCAGCCATACAAAATCGGTCGGGTCATTGCGCGCCCGTATGTCGGCGACAAGGCGGATAACTTCACGCGCACGTCGGATCGCCATGACTACGCGCTGATGCCTAACGCTCCGACGGACCTCGACCGCCTGCAGGCTGCTCGTGTCCCGACGTATGGTGTCGGCAAGATCAACGATATTTTCTCCGGCCAAGGACTGGATGACGGCATCCACACCGTCTCTAACGAGGATGGGATGAATCAGACCATCAAGCAGGTCGAGTCGGCTCGGGAGGGCTTTATTTTCACGAACCTGGTCGATTTTGACGCGATGTACGGTCACCGCCGCAACGCGCAAGGCGACGGCGATGCGCTGATGGCCTTCGACAAGCAGCTCGGGGAGCTGATGGCGGCGATGCAAGAGGATGACCTGCTGATGATCACGTCCGACCACGGCAACGACCCAACTTTCCGCGGCACCGATCACACGCGCGAATACGTGCCGCTGGTGGTTTACAGCAAGTCGCTGCCAGGCGGCGGTGACTTGGGCATTCGCTCGCCGTTTGCCGACATGGGCGCGACGATCCTGGAGAATTTCGGGGTCGAAGGCACTGGCGTTGGGCACTCGTTTTTGGCAGCGTTGAAGTAGGGTTAAATGGAGGAAGATCATGAGCACACATATTGATGCGCCACAAGATGCGATCGCGGACGTGGTTCTGCTGCCTGGGGACCCGCTGCGGGCAAAGTACATTGCCGAAACTTACCTGGATGACCCGGTGCTGTACAACACTGTTCGCAACGCGTTCGGCTACACCGGCACTTACCAGGGCCGCCGCGTGTCCGTGCAGGCGACTGGCATGGGCATTCCGTCGATTTCGATTTACGCCACTGAGTTGATGAAGGATTACGGGGTCAAGACGCTGATCCGGGTCGGCACGACCGGCGGTTTGGCCCCTCAGGTCAAAGTGCGCGACATCGTGCTGGCGCAAGGCGCGACCACGGACTCATCGATCATTTTGAACACGTTCGGCGCCGGGCTGTACTTCGCCCCGCTGGCCGATTTTGGACTGCTGGAAACGGCTGCTCAGCTGGCGCGTGAGGATGACCTGCGCTGCCACGTGGGCAATGTGCTCGGGGAGGACCGCTTTTACAACGATGAGATGGACCGCCAGAAACTGATCGATTACGGGGTGCTCGCCACCGAAATGGAGACGCCGGCTTTGTACCTGCTGGCGGCCAAGTACCACCGGCGTGCGCTGGCCATTTTGACGGTGTCCAACCACTTGGTCACCGGGGAAGAAACGACGGCCCAAGAGCGTCAGACCAGCTTTGACGACATGATTCGGCTGGCTTTAAAGACCGTTATCCGTTTGTAACATAAATGAAAAATAACGTTGGTGGACAGCCTGGGCCGCTTGATGACGGGGCTGGGCGCTGGTGGCCACGCCGATTTGGACAAAAACGAACGCCTATTCGGTGAAAACCCTGGGGCATGGTGCTAAGCTAAAACTAATCGTTAAGAAATCTTAAAATAGCTTTCGGACTTTTAAATGTGATGTTGAAATTGGAGGCACTTACGTATGGGAAAATCGACTAAGGCAATTGCACTGACCGCTGGTCTCGCGGGGGTTGCAGGACTGGCAGCACTGGTCTCTGCGCCGAGCCAGGTTAGCGCGTCAACTACCGGCACGGTGACTTACCAACAGGGTGCAACGACTGTTTGGAAGACGCCGGCGTTTAACCAGGTCAAGCGTTACGTCTTGTTCAACCAGCGCATTGCAATTCAGGGTTCCAAGGTCGTTAACGGGGCGATTTGGTATCAAATCGGCGCTAACGAATGGATCCCGGCCGTTTACTTGCAAGCCGAAGATGGCCAGACTGCCAACGCCAATGCGGCGGCAGACCAGGCCACCAGTTCCAACTCTGCAAGTGACACGCAGGTTGGCCAGTATAAGCTGACGGTGACCTACGTTGGCGGCGCCACCACGGTATGGGCTTCGACCCACTACCAGACGCCGACCGGCCGTTACTTGGCCACTGGTCAGCAGGTCACGGCGGTTGCCAAGACTACCAGCAATGGGGAGACTTGGTACCGCTTGAGCACCGGCGGTTATGTGCCGGCTCGCTTTGCTTCTGAATCAGGCAGTGTGGTTGCGCCTGCCGCAAGTGCTGCCCCTGCATCTAGCGCTGCTGCACCTGCTGCGAGTGCTGCCGCCCCGGCCGCAAGTTTTTCGACTCCGGCAGCCAGTTCCGCTGCACCGGCGGTATCTGCAGCTCAGCCGGCCGCATCCAGTGCCGCACCAGCAGTTTCTAGTGCCGCACCAGCCGCGTCGAGTGCTGCCCCTGCAGTCACTTCTGCCGCGCCTGTGTCTAGCGCTGCAAAGCCGGCTGTCACAGCTGGCACCTTTACCCTGACCGTTAACTACCCAAGTGTCGTCACAGTTTGGAGTGCACCTAGCTTCACGACTGCTTCCGGCAAGTACCTGAGCAACGGTCAGAAGGTCACCGCCAACGGCAAAGTGAATGCTGACGGCGCGACCTGGTATCAATTGACCTCAGGTGGCTATATTCCTTCTAACGTTGCAACAACTGGCACCGTGGCTGCGCCTTCGACCACGCAAGCGGCCAGTGCAGCAACGACGACCGCCACTAAGCCAGCCGCCACGACCACGGTCAAGGCGACAGCACCGGCCAAGGCCGCAACCACCAGCAAGCCAGCAACCACGACCTCGACGCTCAGCCGCGCTCAGAAGGCCCAGAAGCTGATCGCGACGGCGCGCCTGCAAATTGGCAAGCCTTACCAATGGGGCGCTAAAGGCCCTAACAGCTTTGACTGCTCCGGGTTGGTCTACTACACCTTCAAGAACGCGCTGGGCATCACCCTTGGCGGTTACACCGGCAGTCAGCAGTACAACGGGACGCGGCTCTCCGTTTCCCAGCTGCAGCCTGGCGACTTGGTCTTCTGGGCCACTGCTGGGGTGCCGTATCACGTGGCGCTCTATATTGGCAATAACCAGTACATCCACGCGCCACAACCCGGCCAAACCGTTCAGGTGGGGACGATTTCGGGCTACTTTGCCCCATCGTTTGGCGTTCACGTCGCCTTCTAATTCAACATCGACAAGCAAAAGACGTCCATCTCACTGCGAGACGGACGCCTTTTTTAGCCTGTCAGTCATCTAAGTACTGGCCCATGATGCTGAGAAAATGCCGCAGCTGCAGCTTGCGCAACACGCCGGCACCGGGAAAGTGCTGATCGGTCGCGTACTGGATCATCTCGGTTAACGCAGGCGTGGCCGCATCGGGGTGGTCCTTCAGCCAGGCGGGAAGCGGCGCGGCCGCCTCAAAAAACTTGCCTTGGGGATCGTGAAAGTCCGCATTGTTGACCGAGGTGAAGTGCTGCATCCATAGCTGCTGACCGGATTTAAATAACAGGTGCAGCGACAGCGCGCGCTGGGGATACCCGCGCTCGTCGTAATGCCGCGTTGATAGCGGGTAGTCGGCAAAGCCGGCCCCTGGCAAAGTCGTTTTGGGGTACTGGTAAAACTCGCGCTGGACGAGCCGGTAGTCCTCAGTGCGTTCGCGCGTCGGGGTGTGGTCCTCCAGATAGGCGGCGCTTGGCCGCTGCAGCCGGCGAAACCGGGCCCCGCCGGGCAGTAGGCAGGGCTGATCCGCCCGCAAGGCCACGGCTTGCGCCAGCGTTTCGGCAATGATCAGCGCGCTTGGCTGACCGTCAAAGTAGCGCGCTGGGTGGACCCAAGCGGACAACACGGCGACGTGACTGGGCCTTGCCAGCAGGCCGTAGCGGCCCACCTGCGGGTTTTGCACGATGAACAGCGGGTGCTTTCGGTCGGTGAAAGCTCGGGCCACGGCGGCTAGGGCGGGTAAGTCCTTGACCGGTTCGATGACCGGTAGGATGTGAGGCGAAAGGAAATCCTTGGTGACGGCTTCGCGCAGGGCTAGCAGGTCGTACTGGCGGCCGCGAATCAACGGGTAGTAATTCATGACTGCAGCCTCAATTCTGCAAGCTCGGCCGTCAAGGCGTCCACTTCGGCTTGCAGGGTGGCAACGGCGGTGTCTTCAACCTCGCCCATGACGCGGTCGTACAAGTTGGCCTCCGGGTCGTACACGCGGTACTGATCCGAGCGGCGCTTCACCTCGGCCAGCAGCTGCTCATCGGAAAAGTGGGCCAGGCCTTTTTCGACTTGCTTGGCCTTTTGCACCTCGCGGTTGAGACTGGCGATGAAGCGTTCCAGCAGCTGAGATTCCGGCACCTGCAAAGCCTGGCGCCGCGGCGGGCGACTGATGGTCAGCTGGCCGGGGACGGTGATGGGCACCGTGGCCGCTTGGATGGCGGCCGGGGCAAAGGGCTGGTAGGTCATCACGCCGATGCCGGCAGGAATCTCGCCAGCCACCTGTTGGTACAAGGGGAGTGGCAGCACAAAGTAGTTGTAGTCGCCGATGAAACTCAGCTTGGCGCTGCTGTGAAAGTCGCTTTTGGTCACCTTCAGCTCAAAGCAGCGCCAGGTCAAGGGAGCGCCAGGCTGCATGACCAGCGTGTCGACAATGCCGCGGTCGTCTGGCATGGTGACTTCCTCGACCGCCACCGCGCCTTGGTCCTCCCAGTAGGCGTACAGCGTTTTTTCCAAATCAAGCGTCAGGGGTGTTTTCACGATGAGCCTCCCAAAAATCGGTCAGTTGCGCGGCCATGTCGTCGAGGTCGGTGGCGACGGTGGCGTGGGTCCAGTGTGGCGGGAACAGGGGCGCGTACCGCGGTCCGGCAAAGCGGCTGTCGGCCAGTAGCACAACGCCGACGTCCTTGGCACCGCGGATGACGCGCCCGCCGGCCTGCAGTACGTTGTTGAAGCCGGGCAGCTGGTAGGCGTAGGCGAACCCGTCCTGGCCTTGGGCGTCGAAGTAGGCGCGCAGGCGGTCGGTTTCCGCGTTCAGCCCGGGCAGGCCGACCGTGACAATGGCAACGCCAATGAGCTTTGCCCCGCCCAGGTCGATGCCTTCGCTAAAAATGCCGCCGAGCACGGCGAACCCGACCACCGGCCGGGGGTCATCGCGAAAGCGCGCCAAAAAGGCCGTGCGCTCGGCGCCGGTCATGGAGCCGGCCTGCACCACCGTGGCGAGGTCGGGGTTGGCGGCCTTGAAGGCCTCAGCGACGGTGGTGAGGTAGCTGTGTGAGGGCAGAAAGACTAGGTAATGGCCGGCCTTGGTGCTCACCATCATGGTCAGGCTGGCGATCAGCGCCGGTAGACTGGACTCACGGTTGCGGTATGTCGGCGTGATAAACTGGGTGACCAGCACCTTGAGATTCTCCTGGGGAAACGGTGACGGCAGGCGGTAGGCCAGCGACTGGTCGCGACCGCCGAGAATGTCCTGGTAGTACGGCAGCGGCGAAAGGGTCGCCGAAAACAGCACGGCGCCGCGGCCCTTGGCCAAGCAGTCCGAGATGAACTGACTGGGATCCAGGCACAGTTCCTTGAGGTGGATGGCCCCGGCCGCGTTTTCGATTTCGGTTTCGTAGGCGTCGTTGTAGTAATCGGCGATGCGCAGGTAGCTGGTGGCGCTGAAAAATACCGGAAGCACCAAGTCGACAACGTCTTGACTGCGCGTGTCGGGGTCCTGGCCGAGCCAGTCGTGCACGGCGCTGGTGAATCCGGTTAGCTGGGCGATGAAGTCATCGAGCTGGGGTTTTTGAAACGTCAGCGGCTGGTCGTCCACCGTTAAGCGCACCGCGTCAAAGGCCGTCAGCACCTTCGACAAGGCACCCTTGACCGGCGGCAGGCCCTTGCCCTTCTTTTTGTCGATGGCGGTCCGCAGCGTCGCAAAGTCAGTGTCCAACAGTTCCGCGCTGTACATTTCGCGCGCCCGGGCGACCAGGTTGTGGGCCTCATCGATCAGGAAAAAGTTGCCGGTGTCCGGCTCGGCAAAGAAGCGCTGGAGAAACACCGCTGGGTCGAAGAGGTAGTTGTAGTCGCAGATGATGACGTCGCAAAACAGGCTGACGTCCAGCGAGAACTCGAAGGGATCCAGCGTGTGCTTTTTGGCGTACTGCTCGATCACCGGCCGCGTGATGGCGTCCTCGTGGCCCAGCAGGTCCTTCAGCGCTGGCTTGAGGCGGTCGTAGTAGCCGAGCATGTAGGGGTTCACGCTGGGGTCGTCGGGTTCGTCGTCAAAGGTGATGGTGTCCTTGGCGGTCAGCGTGATGCTTTTGGCGCGCAAGCCGTGCTGGGTCATCAGCGCCATCGCTTTTTCGGCCACGTGGCGGGTGCTCTGCTTGGCGGTCAGGTAAAAGCTGCGCTGGATCAGGCCTTCGCCCATGGCCTTGAGCACCGGAAACAGTGTGGAAATGGTTTTGCCGGTGCCGGTTGGAGCCTCGACAAACAGGCGGGTCGAGTTGGCAACGGTGCGGTACACGGCCGCGGCCAGTTCGCGCTGGCCCTTGCGGTATTTGGGAAACGGAAACTGCATAGTCTTGATGCTGACGTCGCGGCGCAAGACAATGTCGCTGCGCATTTTCAGCCAGTCGCCAAAATCGGTCAGCAGGTCCTGAAAGTCGTCGGCCAGTTCTTCTGCGGTTTTGACCTCGGTGAAGCGCGTGATGTGATCATTTGTCGTTTGGTAGTAAATCAGATCCAGCTCGACCTCGGGCAAGTCCCGCTCGTCGCAGAGAAAATGGCCGTACACGCGTGCCTGGGCCCAGTAGCGATCCTTGGTGTTTTGGGTGACATCCGTCCAGTCGCGCGCCGAGGTTTTGATCTCCTCGACCACGGTGCGCTTCTTGCTGGTATCCACGCCGTCCGCGCGCCCGTCAATGGTGTAGGCCACGTCGTTGACTTTGACCGTCTGGGCCAGGTAGACCTCTTTTTCGTAGTCCTCGCCATGAGCGGCCTGCAGCCGGCGGTGGATCGAAGCGCCCAGCATGGCGGTGTTGTTGGAATTGGTGGTGACCGGATCTAGGTCGCCGGTGCGCACGGTGAGTTCGACGAGCTCGCGCACGCCAATGCGGTTGTCTGCCATGGTGGCGGCTCCTTTCTTGGCAAAATCTTACCGGCGGGCTTGAGGGTCCACACGCCGGCGTTTCCCTCCAGTATAAAACGGATGTTCGGGCTTGAAAAGGGAGGCCGGCTTGAACCGAGCCGCTTACATAGGATATGATGGCCAAAGAATAAGTAAAGAGGGATAAACATGGAAATCAACGTGAAGGCTTTTCAGGAAGCCATTGAAGCGGGGAACTACGAACAGACCAATTATCCAATCACCGAGGTGGCGGCCACTGCAGGCGTCGAAAAGGCGCTGGCCCCGGTTTTTAGTGATGTGGATCAGGCCCTGGCCGCCGGGAAGCTCATTTCGGCGCAGCTGACCATCGAAGGCGATGAGCCCACCTACGTGCGCATTGAGACTGGTGTCATCAACCTGCCATTTGAGGACAGCAAAAAGGTCACTAATTTTCTGGATGCGGATAAGGACACACCCATCACCCTTAACTTGATCGTGGTTTCGCCGTACGTCAACGCCTCGGGCCTGCGCATCGACGAAATCGCCACGGCAGACGCCTACCTTGCGAATAAGTCCGCCAACATGGCTGCCGTTGCCGCCGAAGTGCACGAAAAGCTGGCGGCCATCAAGACCGCGCGCGAAACGCCGAAGCCAATCGTGAAGGAAGCCCCGGCCAGCCGGGCCAAACCGACGCGCAAAACCAGCACGCGGCGCACGACGGCGAAAAAGGCGACGACGCGCAAGCGCACCACGCGCAAACCCGCGGCCAAAAAGCGCAGCACGACTAGCCGCAAGAAGGAGGACTAGCCCATGGTGGTTCAAGCGCTTCTTTTGGCCGGCGTGGGCCTGATGGCCGGGATCCTGGGCGCCTTGCTGGGGCTGGGCGGCGGCATCATTATCACGCCGGTGCTGACCTTAATGCTCGGGCTGCCGATCCAGTACGCGATCGCCGCCAGCATTGTGGCGGTCATTGCCACTTCCAGCGGCGCCACCATCGCGTACCTCAAGGACGACATGCTCAACCTGCGCGTGGCGATGTTTCTGGAAATCGCCACGACCATCGGCGCCGTGCTCGGCGCGATCCTGACGGGCCTGTTCAACGCGAACATCCTGTACTTCCTGTTCGGGGCGCTGCTGCTGTTCTCGGTTTACAACATGATCCGCAAGATGCTGATGAAGCCGGAAAACATCAAGGCGCCGGTGCCGGACCAGGCGGCCGAAAAGCTCAACCTGAACGGTCAGTACTTCGACAAAAGCACCGGCCAGCGGATCGACTACCAAGTCACCAACGTGCCGGGTGGCTTTGCCATGATGTTCGGCGCCGGGCTGGCGTCGGGGCTGCTCGGTATCGGTTCGGGGGCCTTCAAGGTCCTGGCGATGGACACCATCATGAAAATGCCGCTGAAGCCGTCGACCGCCACGTCAAACCTGATGATGGGGGTCACCGCCGCCGCCAGTGCAACGGTGTACTTTTTCAACGGCTCGCTGCAGCCGCAAATTGCCGCGCCGCTCGCGATTGGAATCCTGATCGGGGCCACGCTGGGTACGCGGCTGATGCAGATCATGCCGACCAAGGTGCTGCGCTGGATCTTCATTCCGGTGATTGGCTACATGGGCCTGCAGATGCTGCTTAAAGGATTCGGGGTGAACATCGGATGAACCAGAAGATCGAAACCGAAACGAAGGACATTGAGCTGATCATTGGCAAGATCTTGCGCATTGGCGTGATCGTGGCCGCGACGGTCATTGTCATTGGCCTAGCGATGTTTTTGATCGAAGGCACCGGCGGTTATCCGGCCGGCGCGCATCCGAGTCGGCCGGCCGCAATTTTGCAAGGCGTCGTGGCGCTAAAGCCGTACGCGGTGCTGATGCTTGGCCTGTTTCTCTTAATCCTGACCCCGGTGCTCCGGGTCGTGGTCTCGATTTACGCCTTCATCAAGGAAAAAGACCGCTTGTACACCTGGATCACGACCGCCGTCCTTGTCATCCTGATTGGCGCCATGATCATCGGGTATCTGGGATAAGCCTTAACGCCTCGCCGTCATGCGAGGCGTTTTTGCGTGCGCGCCAAACTTGACCGCGGCCCAGACAAGCGTATGATTATTCACATAACATCTTTGACTGTGAAAATCTGTCACGTAAGGAGCCGCCATGTCCAACTTCAGTTACCAAGTCTTTCGCGCCGTGGTCACGGAGAAAACCTTCATCCGCGCCGCCGCCGCACTCAACGTCACACCCAGTGCGATCAGCCACAGCGTCTCTCAGCTCGAAACTGCCCTGGGCTTTCCGCTGTTCATTCGCAACCGCACCGGCGTTGAGCTGACACCCGACGGCCAGCAGGTGCTGCCCACGGTGCAGGCCATTTTGAACCTCGAGGACCAGCTGACCCAGATCGCCGACAACATCAATGGCCAAAACACCGGCCGCGTGCGGCTGGGGGCCTTTTCCTCGGTGTCGACCAACTGGCTGCCGCCGGTGATTCGCCAGTTCAAGGCCGAAACGCCGAAGGTCGACGTGTCGGTGATGCAGGGCGGCTTCAATGAAATCGGCGAGCAGGTGCGCACCGGGGCCTTGGACATCGGGTTTTCGCTGCTGCCGGTGGAGTCGTCGCTGGTGGTCGTGCCGCTGCTCAAGGACCCTATTTACTGCATCACGCCGCGCGACTTCACGCCGAAAAACGGGAAGACGATGACCGACGCCGACATGAACAAGCAGACCTTCATCCTGCAACAGGGGGACTACGACCGCGACACCAAGGCGGCCCTGGACCGCTACCAGGTGTCCACGAACTCGCTGAACTACTCGATCGATGACCAGTCAATACTGTCGATGGTCGAGGCGGGGCTGGGCTTTGGGGTGCTGCCACGCCTGGCGCTGCAAAAGCTGACCGGGGACATCAACGTCTGGCCGTTTTCCGAGCCGTTTGCCCGGACACTGTGCCTGGTGACGAATCCGACCACGCAAAAATCACCGTCAGTGGAGCACATGCTGACGGTGATCGCGCAGTTCGTTCAAAAAACCTATCCGGATAACTTAATGCCGGCGGGCCGGTAACTTGTCCATGGCCAGGTTCAGTGCGGCGTCGACCTCGTTGTTGTGCTGATTCGTCGCGTGGCCCTTGACCTTGTGAAAGACCGGCGGCTGGTCAAACCGGTTGACTTGCGCCAGCAATGCCTGCCATAATTCAGCATTGATGACGGGCTTGCCCTTTTTCTGCCAGCCGTTTTGCTGCCACTTAACCCACCAGCGCTCGTTCATGGTGTTGATCACGTAGGCGGAGTCGGAATACACATCGACCTGGTAGCTCGGCTTGGTGATCGCCTTGAGGCCTTCAATGACCGCGGTGATTTCCATATAATTATTGGTGCGGCCATAGTCGGCGCCGGAAAGCATTTTGTGGTGCTCCCCGTAAATCAGCAGCGCGGCCCATGCACTTTTGTCCGTCGGCCGCACCGAGCCGCCCAAGACATTGCCGGTGTTGCGATTGCCCCCGTCTGTGTACAGTTGAATGTTGATGTCTGCCACCTCCAGCAATCATTATACGTGCTGGTGAGCAACAGGCAAGAAGGAGCACCTTTTGAAAAATCCTAAAAGTATTTACTTTGCCGCCGGCTGGTTCACGCCAGCGCAAAAACAAGCTTACGACCAGGCCTTGGCCGCGCTGACCCAAAACCCGACTTTGAACGGCGACCTGTCTTACGTTCCGCTGGATCACCCTTATCAAAAGCTGGACGTGGGCGCGCACCCCGAGTACCTGAAGGACCCGGAGTGGGCCACGGCCACTTATCGAGGGGACCTGCTGGGCATCAAGCAGACCGACCTGCTGGCGGTGATTTATCTGCCCAAGGAGGAAGACGTCGGCTGCGGCGTGGAAATGGGTTACGCCCATGCGCTGGGCAAGCCGGTCGTGCTGGTCATTCCCGATCGCCAATTTGGCGAGCCCATTAACCTGATGGCCTGGGGGCCGCAGACGTGGTGATGCGGCTGAGCGAGATGGCGACTTACGACTTTACCAGCCTGAGTGCGAATTTGTATCCCGGCGCCGTGTACTGATCCTGTCGAAGAAAGAAGGAGTAACCCACATGAACCGAAAATTGATTGCCTTAGATTTGGATGGGACGACCCTGAACCAAGACAGCCAGCTGAGCGCTAAAACCATCGCGACGCTGCGGGCAGCGCGGGATGCCGGACACCTGGTGGTGATCACCACCGGCCGGCCGGATTCGATCACCGAGAATTTTTACGATCAGATCGGCCTGACCGGCCCCATGATTAACTTTAACGGCGGCTTGATTCAAAAACCTCACCAGCAGTGGGACCGCGAGCTGCAGGCGACCATTCCGATCAAAACGGCGCTGCAGCTGCTTGATCTGCGCCAGGACTTCGACATTCGCGTGATGGTGGCGGAAGGCAAACAGCTGCTGCGCGCCGACCACGCGTACAGCAACATCCCGTTTCTACCGGACCTGCCGCACCCGGCCCACCTGTTTGACCAGGCCGGCCTGACCCGGGCGCCGATCTCAGTCACCTTGTTTGTGGACGGTGACCTGCTGCAGCCGCTGACTACCGCGGTTCATGACCGCTTTCCGCAGCTGGTTGCCAAGACTTGGGGCGCGTGGAGCGGTGAACATACCGCGCTTGAGATCACGACCGCGCACGCGTCCAAGTCCCGTGCCGTGGCCTATGTGGCCGGCGCGTACGGCATCGCGCAACCGGACATTCTCGCGTTTGGGGACGACCTCAATGACCTCGACATGATCGAGTACGCCGGGGTGGGCGTGGCCATGCAAAATGCGCGACCGGCCGTTCTGAACGCAGCGAATGCGGTGACCCCCGCGGACAACGCCCATGACGGGGTCGCACGGTTTTTGCAGGCGTATTTGCACCTTGCCGCTTAAGGAGGAGCCATGACCTCACATCAACTGACGAAACGGGAACAGCTGGTCATCGGGTCGATGCTGTTCGGCCTTTTTTTTGGTGCCGGTAATCTGATTTTTCCGGTGTTTGTGGGCCAGCAGGCCGGCAGCCGCCTGGGCCCGGCGCTGCTGGGGTTTTTGCTGTCCGGGGTGGGCCTGCCGCTGTTGGGCGTCGCCGCCATCGGCATCACCAAAACGGCTGGCGTGTTTGAACTCGCCAAGCAGGTGAACCGCCACTACGCATTTTGGTTCACCCTGGTGCTTTACGTCTGCATCGGCCCGGCGTTTGCGCTGCCGCGTCTGGCCCCGATTTCGTACGAGATCGGGCTGGCGAAAGCGGTGGGGAGCCAGCACGCAACGCTGGGGATGCTTGTTTACTCGGTGCTGTTTTTCGGCATTGCCTGGTGGTTTGCGCGCCGGCCCAGTAAAATCATGGATTACGTCGGCAAAATCCTGACGCCGGCGTTTCTGATCGTGCTGGGCGTGCTGCTGGTCGCCGTGGTCGTGCACCCGCTGGGGTCAGGCGGCGCGCCGGCCGGCGTTTACGGCAGCCAGCCGCTGTTGACCGGCTTCACCGCCGGGTATTCCACGATGGACGCGCTGGCGGCCCTGGCGTTTGGCATTATTGTGGTCGATGCCCTCAAGGACCTTGGAGTGACCAAACCGACGGCAATCGCCGGCAACACGATCAAGGCTGGCGCGCTGGCTGTGGTGATGATGGGAGTTTTGTACGCCCTGCTGGCGCTGCTTGGGCGCAATTCCCTAGGGGTGTTTGCCCGCGCCAGCAACGGCGGCCCGATTCTGGCCAATGTTGCGCGGGCGTACTTTGGTCCGGTCGGGTCGATGCTGCTGGCAGCAATTGTGATCCTGGCGTGCCTGAAAACGGCGATCGGTCTGATCTCCGCGTTCGGCGATGCGCTGCACGAGCTGTTTCCCAAAGTGTCGTACTTTGCGCTGATCACCCTGGCCGCGGGGGCCTCACTGCTGTTTGCCAACTTTGGGCTCGACGCCATTCTCGCCGTTGCCACGCCGGTCATGTACTTCCTGTACCCGCTGGCGATCACGCTGATCCTGCTCAGCCTGCTGACGCCGTGGCTGGGGCACGCGCACGGCCTGTTCGGCACCGTGACCCTGTTCACCCTGGTGCCGGCGCTGCTGGATGGGCTCAACGCACTGCCAGCCGGGCTGCACCACGGCTGGATCGCCCGGCTTTTAGCGCTGGGTCATTACCTGCCTGGGTTTGCTTACGGTTTGGGCTGGGTCGTGCCGGCACTTTTGGGCTTAGTTGTCGGCACCGGTTTGGAACACGTTTTGCGGCATCAAAAAAGCGCCTGATCAGAGGCTGAAGTGCCCTACAATTGTTAGACAAAGTGTCTAATGATTGTGGGGCTTTTTTTGA
>NZ_AYZJ01000036.1:0-2902 GCF_001436615.1 Lacticaseibacillus camelliae DSM 22697 = JCM 13995 | reverse complement strand
ATGGCCTTTTTGGTCTAGTCGCTAAGGTGTTGCACTTGAATTGTAAACTGGGGAGTAGTTTTTTTTTGCTTGCCACGGCGATTAAGTGTTAGTCACTTAGTCGTCGTTTTTCATTGTTCCAGTGCGGCTTATAGTGTGCAGAGCCTGCCTTAAAACCACTGATCATCACATCCGAAAACCCGTGAACGTTTGGTGCAGTTATGATGAACAAATAGTTTTGACCTGTTTTCTCTCTTTCTTTCTTCACTCAAATGAATTGACAACTTTCTGAACGACAGAATGTTCACTGGGCGGCAAAGATATTCTATTGTATGACTTCATTATGAAAGCGTTGACCCAGCGCGAGCCTAGTGCTAATTTCTACCCCAGTTACTTGATCTTGATTTGACCAGTCTCAGGCGGCAGCGTCTGGGATTGTCGATTATTCTCTGGTTTGCAGTTTGTCTACGGCTTAGGACGATTCCAGCAATTCTGCTTGGGCTGAAGAACATCGAGAAAGTGAGATGTAATGGTTGAGAAAAGATATTGTGGTGCGCGGCCATGACCTACCCGTTTACGATGACTTAGCAGTGTTTGGGCAAGCGATGCAGCAGCGCGGCTTGCACAGCCTGGCGTATTCACCGGCAAAGTCGCTGCCCAAGACCACTGACGACGGGGATGCCGTCAGTTTTGGGCTGGGGGCGATGGTGCGCCGCTCGTTGAGTGAGTATGGCGGTGAAATTGCTACGTTAAGTTGCTATGTCAACATGGTTGATTCAGATACGACTAGAGAGGCTCAGGCCAACGCGCGGCTGGCGAATTATCTGCAGGTGGCGCCCGCTTTTGGGACCAGAATCGTAGCCACGGAGACTGGCGGTGTCGGCTCACCAGCAGAAAACCATCAAGCGGCACCGTTTAACACGCTAGTAAAACGGGTCCGCGAGCTGTTAACAGTTGCCAGGTCTGCCGGAACTTATCTTGCCCTTGAGCCGGGGATCAGCAATCCCCTATATTCGCTTGACCAGGTCGCGGCGTTGATTGCCGCTGTCAACGAGGCGCCTAACTTAAAGCTGATCATCGATCCGACTAATCTTTTAAAAACTCGAGAGGATGATGCAAATGCCATTCTTTCAGCGGCTTTTGACCGATTTGCTGACCGGATCGTCGCGGTGCACCTGAAGGATTATCGCTGGCCTGAAGGGGCTTCCCAGCGGGAGTTAACAGTGCCGGGCCAAGGCCAAGGCGATTTCAAAGCCGCCTTCGCAATCGCAGATCAGCGGCAGCCGTATGGGTTTAAATGCTTGGACGAGTTGCCGGATGGTCAGTTGGATCAAGCATTAGCATTGCCTTGGTTGCGGGCATTATGAAATCTTGAATACGAGGACAAAATGTGTGCTTGTAGTAATTAAATGCCGACTGACTCGAAATGAAGATGAGACATCTTCGATTCGGAATGGCGTGTAGAACTCCCGGTAATTTGCACGTTTGCTGTACTCCTAATAAAAGCGCTTGCATGTAATTGACTTCGGGGCTATACTCATTTTTGGTAGCAGCTTATGTTTAGGTATCTACCAAAGAAATAGTTGATTACACTAATTGCTGTAAGTTAAGCAACTTGCGACCAATGAGGGTTGTGCCCCCTCAGAGGCGTCAAGAGCTTAAGGGTAATAATACAAACTTTGCCAGAAATGGCCATTGCAGATTTGAGCACTTTGTCACCGCCTGCCACAGCGGAGGACACAGTTGTTCTCTGCTTGGTTATTTGTGGCTTTTTTTATAAAAGCTAATTTGGAAGGCGGGAATCTTCATGGTTGAGATTGACTTGAATCACCTATACAAAAAGTATGATAATGGCACAGATTATGCCGTCAGCGACTTCGATTTACACATCAAAGAGAGGGAGTTTATCGTTTTTGTTGGCCCCTCTGGTTGTGGGAAGTCTACGACGTTGCGGATGATTGCTGGCCTCGAAGATATCAGTAAAGGTACTCTTGAAATTGATCACCAAGTGATGAATGATGTTGCTCCCAAGGACCGGAACATTGCTATGGTCTTTCAGAACTATGCACTGTACCCCCACATGTCTGTATACGATAACATGGCCTTTGGCTTAAAGTTGCGCCATTACAGCAAGGAAGATATTCAGCAACGTGTCGACAATGCTGCTGATATTCTGGGCCTTCAGGAGTTTCTGCAGCGTAAGCCTGCTGATCTTTCTGGTGGGCAGCGGCAGCGGGTCGCGCTTGGACGTGCAATTGTGCGCGATGCGCCGATATTTCTCATGGATGAACCGCTGTCAAATTTGGATGCAAAACTGCGAGTTTCCATGCGCGCAGAGATTGCAAAACTACACCGGCGTTTAAAGACAACTACGATTTATGTCACTCATGATCAAACTGAAGCGATGACGATGGCAGACCGTGTTGTAGTCATGTCAGTTGGCCAAATTCAGCAGATTGGGACGCCAGCTCAGGTTTATCAAAACCCACGTAACATGTTTGTGGCTGGATTTATCGGTGCTCCTGCGATGAACTTTTTCCATGTCACATATCAGGACGGTCATATTTCAGATGGTAAAGGTTTGCAGCTGAGTGTGCCGGCGGGTCGAGCCAAAGTGTTGGACGACCAAGGGTATAATGGCAAGGAAGTTGTTTTTGGCATTCGTCCGGAAGATATCCATTCAGAACAAGCCTTCCTGGATACCTGGCCGAACGCCATCGTTGAATCTGATGTTGTAGTTTCTGAGCTACTCGGCGCGACCGAGCAATTGTATCTCAAGCTTGATGGCACTGAATACGTAGCAAATGTTAATGCACGTGATTTCCATCAACCAGGTGACCACGTCAAAATGGGATTTGACGTTAATAAAGGCCTCAATTTTCAAGTCAAGTGCAACGATGATAACGAATCCTTGATAGTGGTC
>NZ_AYZJ01000035.1:0-16170 GCF_001436615.1 Lacticaseibacillus camelliae DSM 22697 = JCM 13995 | reverse complement strand
TGGCCTTTCTGGTCTAGTCGTCAGGGTGTTGCACTTGAATTGTAAACTGGGGCAATCGTCAAATCATAATAATGACGGCCTTATCGGCAATAATAGGAACAAGCAAAAAACAAATTTTTATCTCTTTTTGTTTGCGTTGATTGGTCATGTATAAGGATGATAAGGGCTGGATTAAAAAGATTTTTTCCAGAACCGCGATTGGTCAGCAAAAAAGCAATCCAAAGACGGACTGCTTCGGTTTCGTAATATTATGGGCGCTCTTCCACCCAGCTTTAAAGAGGTGTACCCATCCACGCCGATGACCTGGTCTCAGAGCGCATCACTCTGGTTCATGCTTGCCTCGCTTTGCATCAACCGCATCAGGTCGCGCGCATTATTGACAATCAGGTCGGCGCCGGCTACGGCATACTCGCGGCGCGCCTGCAATCGTAACGCCTGCTGGTCCTGATTGGGAAGCGCCAGCCACTGCGCCTTGGACAGGCCCAGCAAACCCGCACCTTCGATCACCCCGACAGCATTGGCTCCGGCCGCCTGCCCCGCCCGAATATCGTCCAGCGTATCGCCGAACACGATCGTCCGCGCCGGATGCTGAACGCCAAGATGTGCCATGGCCAGTCGATTCATCGCCGGGTCTGGCCGGTCGACGCCGGTATCCTTGACGGTGACGTTAACGCGGGGGCGAAAGCCTTGCGGCGCCACCAGTGGCAACAGATCCGTAATCAGGTCCGCATCCCAGCCGCTCGTGGTCCCGTATGGAATCGAATTGGCCTCCAGGTACGCGATCAGGTCCCGCACCCCGGGCTTCAGCTGGGCGTGCGTGGGCAAAATGGCCAGCAAGTTGCGCTTGAACGCAGAGAACAGACTCAGTGCAATGTCGTCCGCGCTGATTTTGCCAAAGCGGTCCAAGGCGGCGTTGCGCACGCCGTCATCCTTGAGCAGCTGGTGGATGAGGGACATCTTATCTAGCTTCAGGTCTTGTTGCGTCACCGCGCCTGAGCCCTCAATGCCGAAACTGGCGAAAGTCCGCTGCAAAGCGACCACTGGCGCCTGATTGCCGTAGTCGATCGTTGTGCCGGCCCAGTCAAAAATCACTGCTTCGATTGCCATGATGTCCTCCTTGGGTAAAGTAGCCCCCGCGTATAAATTGCCATTACTAGCCGCCGTTACTACCACAATGACCTCAACCCATGATAGATTTTGCAAATCCGTGCTGATCTCCCTCAGCAGTTCAGAATTTCTGACCTGGCAAACCGACTTGCCGTGCCATCAACGAATGAGCTGTCTACGTCTTAACGCAGGCAAACCGTTTAACACCCAATTGTTTCCCTTTCAGCATAGCGGAACACTGTAAAAATTAAGACCGCAAAAGGTAAGGGTCACGTTAAACCTTTGCCGCCAACGTAAAGCAAAACGAAACAAGGGATTGGTCACTTTAATAAGCATTGGGTACTACCACGTATCGTGAGTCTAACGCCTGTTCAAGCACACCAAGACCTGTTTCAGACAGAAGAATATTTGAGCGTGTAAAACAGCCGTTGAACAAAAACTTATGTTATTAATAATTATTTTCTTTACAAGTCTTTTGTTAACCAGATATACTAAAAAAGTTCCAAATTTAATTTAGGAGGTACTCCATATGTACGGAAACGTTTCGAAAGCCGGACTTGCCGGCGCTGCTGTCCTGCCGGCCACCGGCTCGGCCATCTCACCATGGATCACCATCATTGGTTATGGCTTGCTGGCCGTCACCCTCATCTCTTTCATTTACCTGAAGCGCACG
Source organism: Lacticaseibacillus camelliae DSM 22697 = JCM 13995 (assembly GCF_001436615.1). Taxonomy (NCBI): domain Bacteria; kingdom Bacillati; phylum Bacillota; class Bacilli; order Lactobacillales; family Lactobacillaceae; genus Lacticaseibacillus; species Lacticaseibacillus camelliae. Next base: position 14,390 of record NZ_AYZJ01000035.1, on the reverse strand, counting down.
GCGAAGGTCGCCACCAAAAAATAAACCAAGAGGGAGCGGGGGCAATCGCCCCTTATTAATTTTATGTACACATTATTGTTAATATCGGTCGCGATTCTCGCCGCAATCAACTTTTCCAGAATTTTCGTCTCCATGACCGTGGCCAATCTCACCAAGGCGCGTAAAATCAAGCAACGCCGGGCCCAAGGGACAACGACCTCACTGGGAATCAGCGTGGTCGTCCCTGCGTACAATGAAGAAAAAAGTATCGCCCAGTGCGTCGAGTCGCTTTTCGCCAATGATTACGCGGATAAAGAAGTCATCGTAGTCAACGATGGGTCATCAGACCAGACGCAAAACATTTTGGAAGCCATGAAGGTTAAGTATCCCGAACTGATTGTGGTGCACCAGGAAAACGCCGGCAAGGCCAGAGCACTCAACAACGGCATCCGAAACTATGTCACTAAAGACCTGGTAATGGGACTGGACGGCGATTCACAGGTGGCGTCAGATGCGCTTGCAAAAATGGCCGCACATTTCGAAGCCGACTCACAGTTGGTGGCCGCGGCGACCAATGTGCGAATTGCCAGCGCTCACACACTGATTGAGTACGCCCAAAAATTTGAATACTTGATTGGCTATAAGTACAAAGAGTCTGAGCCAAGCTTCAACCTGGAGTACATTATCGGTGGTATCGGCTCGACCTTTCGCCTGAGTGCCTTGCTTGCGGTCGGTTGTTACAGCACCGATTCCATTACTGAAGACATCGATTTATCCATGAAAATGATCAACGTTCTCGGCAACAAAGAAGCCCATTTCGATTATGCGGATGACGTGCTGTGCTTCACCCCACCAGCACATAATTTTACTGATTTGAGAAAGCAGCGGTTCCGCTGGAAATACGGTCGATTCAAGGCCCTCATGAAAAACAGGCGGCTGTTCTTTTCGCGCCAGTTCGATAAATATAGCGCGACCCTCACCTGGTGGAAGTTACCAAAGATTGTTTTCTTCGAGGAAGTCATGATGCTGCTGGACCCACTGCTGGTAGGCTTCATGTTTTACATTCTGTACACCTACTTCGACTTCACCGTGGTGAGTGGCTCACTAGTGACCTTTCTGATTGTTTCCCTGATGTCTGTTTTTTCGGACACCACCCTTTCAAAAAAGGAACGGGTCGTCATGACCCTGACTTCCCCATTGACACTGATGCTGATGTACATCATCAATGTGGTCGACCTCTTATCCTTGCTCAAATGCATCACCAAGTTCAAGGAAATCATCTTCAACACCAACCAAACCTCAAAGTGGACGCACATTGCCCGCTAACTGCGGATAAGCAAATGAGAATTGATAGTGAAGCAAACGCCCCGTTCATTCGAACGGGGCGTTTTTTCATCTCATAATCACGGGAAACCAAGCGCTGCTAGCCTTGCCGTTTTAGTGCCAACGCAATAGCGTGATAGCCTGCAGACGCTGCGGTCACGCGCAGGTTTGCCTCGTCAACGTGCAACTGGTCGCTGCCGTAGCGGGCCACCACCTGCCACTGGCCGGCTGGCAGTCCCAACTCCACCACCGTGGCGGCTTCAGGGGCCATGCTCCAGACCATGACCACGGCTTCGGCGCTGTCAGCCAGGGTGGCACCGTTGTAAAAGCCGACCACCTGAACGCCATGCGGATCGTGATAGCTGAGCACCGGCGCGCCCAGGCGGTATGCCGTGCCGTTAAAAATCAGCGGCGCATGCGCCTGATAAAACGCGATGCCGGCATCGACGGTCGCCCACTGCGCGGCGCTCAGATCTCGAATGTCACCGGACAGGCAGATACGCCCCAGGAATGTGGCAATCAAGTGGTAGTACAGCGTCTCCAAGTCCTCATCCGCGTGCAGCACGCACCAGATCAGATTCTTGGCCGGCGGGATCACCACCAGCTCATTGGCGGCCACGATTGGGATCGCCAGCGTGTCATGGGCATCGGAAAATGACGAAAACTCGGTGTTTTCGATGAACGCCGGCGTCAACCGGTGCCCGCCCGACGAACAGTTTTCGATTTGAAGGCCTGGCAGCTGCCGGTGCACATCGGCCAGCACCGCCAGGGTGGCGTCGATTTGGTCCTCCAGGGCCGCCGCGCCCGGGTGCGTACCGTCAATGACGGGCCCGAGCGTGTCGTTGTAGTCCACCTTCAGGTAATCAAAGCCATTGGCCTTGAGCAGATCGATCATCCGCGTCTGCAAAAACTGCCGATTGACCGGCTGCGTCATGTCGAGGAACCGGCGCTTCAAGGTAGCGACCACCTGCCCGTCGCGCTTAGCCAGCACCGCCTCGTCCTTGGCGCGGTCACTTTCCGGCCCGACATTTTCGAATTCAAACCAGATGCCAGCCTTCATGCCGCGATGATGAATCGCCGCGACCACCGGCTTCAGTCCATCAGGAAAGGCGTCCCGGTCGACCTGCCAGTCCCCGATTTGCGGGTCAAAATTGGTGCTGCCTTTGCGAAACCATCCGGCATCGATCACGTACGTCCCAATGCGGTGGGCCGCCAGCAGCGGCAGGGCCCGGTTGATCGACGCTGTCGTCGGCTCACCCCAGGTGGTCGCCCATTCGTTGTAAACCACGCTGGCATCACTGGCCTGCGCCGGCGCGAGCAGGCGCTTGCTGACCTGCAGCAACGGGCCCTGGCCGCAGGTGACGTAGGCAAACGGCGTGTGAATGGTCTCCCCCGGCGCCACCTCACGGAACCAGGCGCCGGTGTCGCGGTCCGGCAGCCCGCCGAAGACGACCAGCCGATCATCCAGCCGGGCGGCGTTCAGGCGCCAGGACGCCTTTCCTGCCAGTTGCACCAGCCACAGGCAGTCCTGGTCTTTGTCCTGCACCCCGACCAGCGGGAAGAAGCGCCGCACAGGCATGGTGCCGTTCTGACCAAAAGACTCAAGGCCCAGGCCGGATGGCTTCCAGCTCTCCTCCAGCCCGTATTCCTCAATTGGCCGCTGCTCCAGCCGGCCCTCCATCGCCCACTTCGAGCGCAGGCGCAGCAGGTCCAGGTCGCCAGTTTTTTGCTTGGCGTGAAACGGCGACAGGCCTGCCAGGCAAACCGACGCCAGACCGTCCAGCGTCTGGGGCGTCGCCGTTTGGTTGGTGAAGGTCGTCCAGGTTTTCAAGCGACGCTCCGCGGCCTGCCACACCAGCTCCTGCGTGTAGCGGTTGCCGTCGGGATCGACCAGCGCAGTGGTGACGTGCACGCCAGCGCTGCTCGGCACGATCAACTGACTGGCAAAAGTCAGGCTCCGGGCCGTAGCGCTGTTAAAACTCGTCGAGCCGTTTGAGAAGTTTTTATCGTACGGCTCCTGCCGCCGCTTGGCCTGGATCAGTGAAAAGGTGTTGACCTGGTCTGGCGGCGCCACCACAGACTGGGCCAAAGCGACGGGAAACACCGTCCACTCCACATGCTGATGGCCATCGATCAGGTAGCGCGTGACCATGTCGCCGCACGCCACCTCGGATAAAACACGTAATTGTTCTGTCAAACTAAACACTCCCTTGTTTGCGCTTGCGTGCGACCGGGATCTGCAATGCCGCCCGGTACTTGGCAACGGTCCGGCGCGCGATGTTCAGGCCCTGCTCGTGCAGCAGACCCACCAGCTCATCGTCGCTTAGCGGACGGGTCTTATCCTCCTTGGCAATCAGCGACGCCAGCGCCGTCTGAATCTGATCGACAGAATGCGTGGCGTCCTTGGCCGAATAACGGGAGAAGAAGGCCTTGATCAGCATGACCCCGAAGTCCGTCTGCAGGTACTTGCCGTTGATGGCGCGGCTGACAGTCGACTCGGCCAGCTGCAGCCGCTGCGCAATGTCCCGCAGCAGCAGTGGCGCCAGTGATTTTTGCTTCTGCATGAAAAGGGCGTACTGAGATTTTACCAGCTCGCGGCCGATCAGGCTCAGCGTCTCCTCGCGCCGCGCCAGACTGTACGTCAGGGATTGGTACTCGCCGAGTTTTTCCTTGAGGTAATGCTGCACCTCACTATCGGTCGAGTCCTTCAGCTGCGCGTAAGTCTCCTCGGCGAACACCAGCCGCGGCTGGTTGGCCTTGATCACGGCCATGCTCAGCTTGCCGTTCACCTGATGCACGCGCAGGTCCGGGACCACGAACTCGGTCGCCGTGTGGTTGTACGGCAAACCCGGGTCGGCGGACAGCGTGCGAATGTAGTTGAGCGCGGCCTTCAGCTGGCCTTCCGTCAGGTCCAGCGCCGAGCGAATGGCGGCCAAACGCCCCGCGGTCAGGTTGGCGAACTGATCCGTCAAAATGGCGATGACCCCAGTCGGCACCGGGTACTCATCCGCCTGGGCCTGCAGCAGCAGGCACTCCTGCAGGTCATGGGCGCCAACGCCGGGCGGATCCAGCCGCTGCAGCAGCGTGAGCGCATCGGCCAGCATGACATCGGTGATGCCCAGCTCCGCCTTAATTTGTTCATTGCTGACTGGCAGATACCCACGCGGGTCAAGTTGCTCGATCAGGTAAACCACCAGCGCGCGCAGCGGGGTTTTGCGCATGGTCAGCTGCACCTGTTCCAGCAGGTAATTAAACAGCGACTGCTGCGTGTCTTCGGTCTGGTAGCTCTCGCTCACGGCCGGCGCCACACTGGGTGCGTCCAGCCGCGTTTTGACGTCAAACAGCGGGTTGCCGAGGCTGAGGTCCTGCAGGTAGGCGGCCAAATCGATGGTATCAAGCTGAAGGACCAGGATCGACTGGCGCATGCCCTGGGTCAGGACCAGCTTTTGCGCCTGGGCCTGTTTTTGGCCGAAACTAAAATTCTGCGTTAACGCCATTGTGATCCCTCCTTTTTGCTTGACTGACTTATTTCAGCATCGGCAGCAGTGCCTTAGCGACGCCGCTGCTGGCGTGATTATCGACGACCAGCGCAGCCGCCTGTTTCACTTGCGGCAGCGCGTTGCTCATCGCCACCCCGCAACCGACGCCGGCCAGCATCGAAATATCGTTGTCGTAATCACCAAACGCCGCAACCTGCGACACCATCAGCCCAAGGTGCGCACACAGCCACTGAATGCCGCTCAACTTATCGACCCCAGGGGCGGTCATTTCAACGTAGCGGGTGTCGGTCCAGCAGCCGGTGGCCAGGTGCTGCGCGGTGACCGTGGCCAACGCCGCCCCGAGTGCACCCAAATCCGCGGCATAATAACTGACCTTAACCACCTCTTCGGCCTCAGCCGCCTGGTACAGCGGCGCCAAGTCACTTTTGGTCGCCGGCGCCTCAATGTAGGTCGGCACCCACTGGGCAGTTTGGGGGATGTAGTCCACGTTGGTGGTCATGGTACTGAGCGTCATGTTCACCCCGGCCGCAGCGCCCAGGTCGATCAACTTGCGGACGCGGGTGGGCGCCAGCGCCTGGCGATGAATCAGCTTACCGCTAGGATCGGCAATGCAAGCGCCGTTGAAGAAAATTTTATAACCGGAAACGGCCATCCCCGCCATCAGCGCTTCGATTGAAGGCAACCTGCGCCCAAACGCGACGGCAAACACCACGCCTTGCGTAGTGGCCGCTTGAAAGGCAGCACGGTTTTCCGCAGACACTTGGCCCTTGGGGTCAAGCAGCGTCCGGTCCAGGTCTGTGCAGATCAAGCGCGGCTTAGAAAAAGTCATTTTCGGCGTGCACCGGCTTGAGCCGGACCTCCTGGAGACTGTCGCGCGCGGATTGGATCACGTGATCGAGATCGGCGTTCGGGTTGAGCACCAGCTGCAGCACCAGCGCCATGTTCATCCCGCCGATCAAGCGGACATTTTGCCGCTTCAGCAGGGCCATGGCGGCATTGCACATGCTGCCGCCCACTAGGTCCGCCAAGATCAGCACCGGCTCGTCGCTGGGCAGGTCTTGGGCAAAGCCCGCAACGATGTCATCGGGATTTTCGCCCGGCATCAGGGCGTATGCGGATAAATTTTCCTGGGGTCCAGCAATCATTTCAACCGCCTTGGCGAGCCCTTTGGCCAGGCTGTTATGAGAAATCAAGATAATCTTTGTCATTCGTCACGTCTCCTCCGAATACTTCGCCCTACTTCAAGCAAATAGTATGCCAAAGCGCGCGTAATTGCTATTTCTCGCTATTTTTGCCACTTTTTCCGCTAAATCGGGGGGCTTGGAGGAAAAATGCGGCCGCGGCCTCAGCAGACCCCGCGCGTCTCGGCACTGTTTAAGCCGGGCTAAACACTAGAAAAAATTAGCGTTCAGTCCTTGGGCCAGCGCCTGCCTGAACGCAAAACGGGTCCCTCATCACCTGACAAGAGACCCGCTCTGCACATTCGTGCTAGGGGGAAGTGCCGTTTAATGCAGGCCTGCGCCTGAGCTAGTTCGCGTGGCGCCGGCGGTACGCGACCGCTGCGCCGCCGCTGACCAAGATCAACAGCCCGATCCAGCTCAAGTTCTTGGCCACCCGTTCACCCAGCTGCGCCAGCTTGGCTTTGTGAGTCGGCGCTTGCGCCTGCTGGTGCGCGCCGGTCTGCGGCTTACTTGCCGCCGCTGGCTTGGCAGCAGTCGCCTTAGCTGCCGCCTGGGCCGGCTGCTGCGGCGCCGCTGCACCCGCGCCGCCGTTTGCCGGGATCCGGCCCTGATCGAAGGTGGTGTCTGGGCCGCCAGGTTGACCCTGATGACCTTTGGTTGGCACCTCACTTTGACCCTGGCTGTGATCCTTGGCCGGCTGGTCAGTGGGATCTGTCAACAAGGTTGGGCGCACCTTGCCCGCCGGATTCGGGGCGACTTCGGCCCGGGTCCCAAACAGGTGGAGCTCGCCGTAATCGGCAATGCCTGGGTAGGCCGGATCGGTCGGCGTGCCCGGATCATCAACCTGAATCTTGATGTAGCGATAAGCAATCTGTGCCTGCTTTGGATCGATCTGAATCGTCTGCGGCTGATTGCTCAACTGGTTTTCGGCAGTGGTTAACTTCGTCCACGTGGTGCCGTCGTTGGATCCGTACAGATTGGTCCCCTGCGCCCGGTTCGGGAAGCCGGTGCGGGCCAAGTACATCACGGACTGAAGCGTGACTGTGTAGTCCTTGCCAAAATCAAGCACGGCCGCCGTGTGCCAGTCGCCGCCAATGGTGCTTTGGTTGTCATCCGTCAGCTTGGCCGCGCTGAACGTCTGCTTCGGGTCAATGGCGTGGGTCGTCTTATCGAGCAGATTGGCCGCCGCCAGGTCCGGGTAAGCGCCGTATGCCAGGCTGCCGTCCTTCAGCGTCGGGTTCAGCAATTCACCGGCGGCAATGGCCGCGGTGTAGTCACTTAACGCCGCCTGGAACTGCGCATCGGTGCCGGTTTTGACTAGGGCCTGGACCTTGGCCGCGGCGGCATTGATCGCCGCCATTGAAGCGGTCGTGTAAGGCGCTTTTTGCAGCTCAGTCGTCGCCTGATTGTAAGCTTGAATCCGGTTCTTCTCGCTGGTCACGGTGAAGGTCTTGGTGACTGTGCGCTGACCGTTGGTGGCTTCGACCGTCACCGGATAAGTGCCCGTGCTGGTTGGCTGCCAAGTCAACTTGCCCGTTGCACTCAGGGTCATCCCCTTTGGGCCATCGACCAAGGTCAGCGAGGTTGCATTGGTGGCTGTCAGGTCCAGGTTCAGCGTCTGGCCCAGAAAGACCACGGCGTCCTTTGCGGTCTCGCCGATCTGCGGCAGTGCGGCCTTGTCGGTGTAGCTGCCAGCGGCAAAGGTGACCGTCACCTTAGGCTGATCTGCAACGACCGCGAAAAAGTCAATGTTGGCATTGCCGTTCAGCGTCGGGTAAGCCACCGTGAGCCACTGGTTGTGGGTGTTTGGTAGCGTCAACGTTTGGTAAACCTGATCTGGCTGGTTATCGCGACTGACCAGCAGCTTGGCGACGCCGGTGGTCTTCAGCTTCAGCGCAAAGGCGCCGTCTGTCGGCTTCTCTAGGCCGGCCAGCGCGATCTGCGAGCCGCCGCGCACCGTCTTGGTGTCCTTCGGGTACAGCTTATCGTACTCGGTTTCCTTGATGCTGCTTTGGTCCTTGACCGCCGTCACTTGGAGCCCGTCTTTGGTCTTGGTCGCGTGGTCCGCATCGAGGACCGTGCCGAACTGGGCAAAGGAAACATCCTTTGAAGCACTACCAGTGCTCGGGAACGTCGCCGCGTCTGCCGCTTTGCCGGCCGGAATGGACAGCCAGTACTCGGCCCCAACCTCGGTGATCTTCGAATCGGAGTATGCGCCCCAGTAGTTCATTTTAGTCGTGCCAGTGTAGTATTCCGGTGCGTTCAAGTGCGTAGCTTCCGCAGTGAGCGCGGGTGCGATCTGCGCCAACTCACTGGCCGACATATTTTCCTGATAACGATAGTAGTCGTAAACCTCGCTGAGGCTGAAGAACTTATTCAGCCGGCCGCGGCCGTCCGTGCTGACCGCGCCGCCGTAATCGATGATGTTCTGGACCCCATCGGATTCAATGGCCGGATGGGCCGCGTCTCCGGGCTGAGACACCTGGATCCACGGCACAGTTTCGCCTAAGTTGTACTTGTAAAACTGTTCAACGCCTTTCAACAGGCGCTGGTCGCCGAACTGGTAAGGGTCCACCGCGCTCTCAGCGGTCGAAGGCACGCCGGTCGTCTTGTCGACCTTGATGCCCTGGTTGTTGATGATGCGCGCCAGGCCGGCGAGGCAGAGCACGTCGTCCTTTGCGTGGTTCTCATCACGGCCCATTTCCAGGTGCTGAACAAAACTCTGGCCGGTCGGGTTGCGCGGATCATCGGCGGCAATCACGTGAAACAGGTTGCCCAAGGCCCCGTTGATGTTGGGCCGCGCCGAGGTCGCGTTGACAAAAGTCTGCTCAACATCGGCCGCGTACGCCTCACGGTCATCCTTGAAAATGGCCCCGGCCATCGCCCCGGTCAGCGCGTACAGGTGCTGATTGAAGTACTGATCCTTGATTTTGATCAGCAGGGTCGCCGTCAGTGGGTCAACCAGATTCTTGACCAGCTGGTCGTTGTCCTGAGTCGACCACCGCAGATCCACGTTGTTGCCCGCGGCGTCAGTGTACACATTGGCACCCACGACCGACGTGTACTTCAGCAGCTCGGCGGCGCTGACCATATAGTAGAACGGAATCGGCGCGTGAATGTGCGCGTCCGCGTAATACTTATAGCCGGCAGGGTTCATGTTTTCCCAGATCCGCACGAGTCGCAGCGCGTTGTAGCGGTACTGGCGGTTGCCGGTCAGGTAATACAACACCGCCTGCGTGTATGCACGGAACCCATCGGCGCTAAGCCGCGGCTCCTGCTTGTTGGACGTAAACGTGTTATCCAGCGGGGTATCAAAGGTCCCTTCCTTCAGGTTTGACGCCTGAAAATCAAGGCTGGCGTACGGACTCGCCAGCATGCCCTGGTAATAGGTCGTCCACGGCTGCGCCCCTTTGCTGAGCGCCGCGCGGGTCTGCTGCAGCTGCTCAGGGTCAACGCTGATCCCAGGGTGAACAAACCCGTCCTTTTTCACAATATTCAACTCAACACTGGTGCTGATTGGCGCCGTATCAGCGGCGTAAACCGGCTGGGTCGCAATGCCCAACAAGGTTCCTGCGGCCGCCGCAACGCCAAGCAGCCACAGCCCCAAACGATGATGCCTCATCTGTCTTCCTCCTGTCTTTGAAAAACGTCAACACTACCCCAATTAGAGCGGCCTTAAACAGCCAACTTGCTCACCCTTAATCAAGCAAGTACAATGCCAAACACTGTGGGGTGTTGTAACCGGAAAACCGGGGCCGCAAAAAAGGCGCCCAGGGTCTCCCCCAGGCGCCGCCATTCGACAATCGCTTAATCTTCTTGATAATTAAAATACTGAAAGTCCGCGTGCGAGCGGTGCTGGTCCATGTCCTGGGTGCAAATGCCGACCATGGCGCCGGTGAAGGCCAGCTTACCGTTGGCCTTGATGTGATCGTCGCTCAGGTGGTCTGCGGCATACGGCGTGGCCAGCACTTGCCACTGCGCTGCCCCCGCCTGGCGGTAGGCGAAGCGCGCCACCTCTCGGTCAACCTGCACGCGCAGCGCAACCGGCCCGGTAAAACGAATCGGTAGGTGCTCGGACAGGTAGCTGAACTTGCCGCAGTCCGCCACCTCCAGCTGCAGGTAGCGGCTGTGCAGCTCCTCATCATACGACAGGTGCAGATACGCCCAGTTGGCGGTGTCGTAGTACAGCACCAGGCCGGCCAGCTGCTGAAAGCTAGTGGGGGTAAAGTCCACGCAAGTTTCGGCGGTGAACTGAACACTTTGCCACCGACGCGCCAGCAGCGTTTGCGCGTCCAGGCTGGACAGACTTTCACGGCCGTACAGGCGCAGCCAGCCCGGCCGCGCCGTGAGTGAGGCGCGTTCCCCAAGCGGCTGGCGAAGCGTCTTCAGGCTGGCCGGTAGACTAGGCTGGTCAAACACAATGGCCTGCGAGTGGTCCAGCACCTGCACCGCAGTCGCCGGCGCTGAGGCAATCGTCACGGTTTGATCCGGCAGGTGGGTGCCGTTGGCCAAGTGCGGCCAGTCGTCTTCCCATACCAGCGGCTGGATCCCGGTTTCGCGGCCCAACGGATTGTTGCCGTGCGGCGTCAGCGGGCGCGCGCACAGAAACACAATGTACCAGTCGCCATTGGGCCCCGGCACGAAGCAGGCGTGGCCCGCCTTGGCCAGCGGCAAGTCGTCGTGGTACTTCGTCGAAATCAGCGGCTGCCACGGCGAAAGCACGTACGGCCCCCAAATGTTGCGGCTGCGCGCGACGGTCGAGGCGTGGCTGTAGCCCGTGCCTCCGGCGGCGCACAGCAGGTAGTACCAGCCGTTGCGCTTCATGATCTGCGGGCCTTCGCAAACACCCAGCGAGGTGCCTGGGAAGAAGCGCCGACGCTGACCGATCAGACTTTTTGTCTTAGCATCAAATTCTTGCATGACCACCCCGGCAAATCCCGGGTGGTCCAGCCGGTGATCAAACAGCATGTTCATGAAGTAATGGCGGCCGTCATCGTCGTGGAACAGCGCCGGATCAAAACCGCTGGCGCTGATAAACGTCGGCTTGCTCCACGGGCCGGTGATCGAAGGGCTGGTGATCACGTAATTGAGCGTGTCCTTGAACGCCGTGGCCGACTTCACGATCGTGTACACCAGCCAGAACTGGTCCTCGGCATAGCTGAGGTGCGGCGCCCAGATCGCGCCGGAATCGTAAACCCCGCGCAGATCTACGCGCGCCGGGTCGTTCAGCGGCTCGGCCACCAGCGTCCAGTTCACCAAATCGACGCTGTGATAGATCTCAACGCCCGGCCACCACTCAAACGTCGACGTCGCCAGATAATAATCGCCGCCCACCTTCAGCAGGCTGGGATCGGGACTGAAGCCCCGCAAAATTGGATTCTCCACTGTGGCACTCATGCGTTCACCTCCCCGCCAAATGGCGTTTGCGTCCAAGCCACGTGCAGGTCGCGGCCAGTAACTTCGATTGGCAAAATGCTGTAGCCGGACTGGCTCAGATCCGCCGGCTGCCAGTGATCCAGCAGCAGGTACCAGCGCCCGTCAATTGCCAACGCCGCGGCCGGCTGTCCGCCGTACGTCGTTGCCGCGGTCGGCCCCATGCAGGGGTTATCGATCAGCTTTTGCCCGGAAAAGAGAAACCGCGAGCGCGAGTACAGCGCCGGATTGGGCCGCCAGCCGGTTGTGCCAGAGGTGATGGTAAAGTACCAGTCACCCGCATGAAACACAGTCGGCGCCTCGCGCGCCTGATCGACCAAGATTTTGGCCGAAAAGCCGGTCAGGCCCAGGTAATCAGGCGTCAGTTGCGCAAAATACAGCGTCTGGTTCATGTCCGAGCTGAAGCACAGGTAGGCCTGGTCGCCGTCCTGAACCAGCGTCATGTCGCGGCTTTCCTGCCGGTTGGGCCGCAAGACATCATGCACGGTGAACGGACCGGTCGGCGCCTCTGCCGTGGCCACCACGCAGCCGGCGTACGTGTAGTCCTGGTTGTCAAAATGGGCCCACATCACGAATTTCCCGGTCCGGGCGTTGAACAACACCTTGGGCCGCTCGACCACACTGGTCACCTGCAGCCGGCCTTCGGGGTCTGAAGCCGGCGTCAGCACGCGGCCGGCATCGTGCCAGTCGCGCAGGTTTGAAGACGAGTAGCAGCGCACCCCGGTGAATGGGACGACTCGCTTGCCGGCTGCCACGAAGGCCGACTGGCTGCGGTCCTCCCCGTACCAATAATAGGTGCCCTGATGGCCAAGGATGGTGCCGCCGTGGGCCTGGATCAGCTGGCCGTCAACATCGCGCCACGGCTGGCCGTTCACGTTACCTACCATATCAGAAAGTCCTTCCCTAAAAGCCGCGTCAGCGTTTCGACCAGGTAAAAGTCACTGTAGATCAGCCGCACCTCGCGCAGCTTGTCGTGATACGCCGGGGTGGCCCCCAGCACGATGCCGTCGGTGGCCGGGTCCAGGTCCAGGTAATGGTCAATGACCGCCTGCAGCAGCTTGACCGCCGCCTCGTGGTACAGCGGCTTTTCAAATTCACCCACGTGCTTTTCAATCTCAAGCAGGCCGCAGGCGGCGCACAGCGAAGCCGACGTGTCGTAGATCACCGGCGTGGCCGGTGCGCGAAAATCAGCCAGCGGCACGTACCCGGTTGTTTCGACGTTGGCGATGAAGTAGCTCGCGACGCGCTTGGCGGTGTCCAGATAGGCCTGCTTTTGCGTGTGCGCATAGCTGAGCGCAAACCCGTACAGGGCCCAGGCCTGCCCGCGGGACCAGGACGACCCCGGCCCGTAGCCCTGGCCACCTGGGGTGTCCAGCAGTTGCCCATTGGTCGGGTCAAAAATGCCGATGTGATTCGTAGAGCCGTCCGGCCGCACGATGTTTTGCATGACGGTATCGGCGTGGTCCTCGGCCACATAGCCGAACCGCGGATCATCGATGGTGTCTCGCGCCCAGTATAGCAGCGGAATGTTCAGCATGCTGTCGATGATCACCCAGCCGGCGCGGTCGCGGTTCCACGAGCGAATGAACTTGCCACGCGGATTGTAGCGGCCGGCAAGCAGCGCCGCGGCATGCAGCCCGCGGGCCTTGCTGCGCTCACTGCCGGTCAGGCGGTAATCCGCAACGGCCGACAGCTGGTACATGAAGCCGACATCGTGGTGCAGCCCGGTGTAGATCGTCATCGCCTCGTCCAGTTCGGTCTCGTTGGCCTCGGCCGTTTCCTTGAACAGCGGGTCCTTGGTGGCGTTGTACATCAGCCATAGGGTGCCGGCCCAAAAGCCGTTCGTCCACCAAGTGATGTCCTTTTGCGCCATGTCTTCGTACTTACCGTCTGGCCCGGGTGTGTACGGGATGGCTGGGCCCAGCCGCTTGGCCTCAGCCGTCAGCTTAGTTTGCACCTTGGCGAACAATTCCTCATAACTTGTTTGTGCCACGATTGTTTCCTCCTTTTGTGCCATTTAAAGCAAAAAAGGCCCGCAGACACGAGCCTTTCAAGCTGTCCTATGCGCCGGTAATGCCCAGGAAGGTCAGCGCGAAGCCCAAGACGACCACGCCAATCAGGACTTTAACCGGGCTGACGTTCTTGCGCAGGAGCACGAAGCACCCAACCGCCAGCAGCAGTGGCAGCATCCCTGGCAGAATCTGGTCCAGAATCTTCTGCAGGACCAGCTCAGAGCCGTTGATTTTCCCTTTCAAAATGACTGGCACCTTGACCAAAGTGGCGATCATACCACCCACAACGGTGACCCCAACGATCGAAGCCGCCTTCGTGAACATTGTCATGACGCCGTTTTGAACAGCCTTGGCGATGTACTGGCTGCCCAGTTTGTAGCCAAATTTTTCACCGTACCAGCGGACCAGGATGTTCGGAATCAAGGCGAGCAGTGGCAGGGCGGCAACGACCAGGTTGCCAGTCTTGGCGAAGCTGATCGCGATGCCCATAATGATCAGCGCCCACACCCCGGAGAAGAACGTGTCGCCGATGCCGGCCAAAGGCCCCATGAGGCCGATCTTCATCCCACTGATACCAGCGGTGTCGAAGGTGCCCTTCGGTGCCTTGGCGTTCTCCTGCTCCATCGAAATTGCGAGCCCGGAAGCCAGGCCGTTCATGTTTGGTGTCGTGTTGTAAAATTCCATGTTGCGCTTCATGGCTTCCCAGAACTGGTCATCGTCTTTGTAAATTTTCCGGTAGGCTTTTTCGTGGACCCAGTCCCATGCGACGCCTTGCTGCCGGGTGTAAGACATGCAGAACCCCAGCCACATGTTGCGCCAAAAGAGGTGCTTGGTCAGCTTTTTGTCATCGGCAGTCATTTCAATTTTAGTCATTGAAGAAGTCCTCCTCTTTATCTCCTGAACTTACTTCCTCAATTTTCAAGTCAAGTGCAACGATGATAACGAATCCTTGATAGTGGTCT